>JANYBY010000022.1 GCA_025360565.1 Bacteroidota bacterium | reverse complement strand
ATTTATCTCTGTGCTCCCGATAGTTATCGGGATTTGTTCTCTCTGTGTCTCCGTGGTTAAAAAATTCATTACTTTTATATTTTAATTCAATATGACAGATTTCAGCAAACATAAATTCGGTACCAGGGCAATACATGCCGGTGCCGATCCGGATCCAAGCACAGGCGCCATCATGACGCCCATTTTTCAAACAAGCACTTATGTGCAGGCTTCTCCCGGAACAAATAAAGGTTACGGTTATGCCCGCGGTAAAAACCCAACACGCGAAGCTTTGCAAAAAAACATTGCAGCGTTGGAAAACGGTAAACATTGCCTTTGCTTTAGCAGCGGTATGGGCGCCACCGATGCGGTAATTAAACTTTTGCGTCCGGGCGATGAAGTAATTACCGGCGACGATCTTTACGGTGGCAGTTACCGCATGTTCACAAAAATATTTGAGAACTATGGTATTAAATTTCACTTCATTAATTTAACCGATGCAAATAATATTAAAAAGTATCTGAACGCTAAAACAAAATTGATCTGGGCCGAAACACCAACCAACCCAACCATGCAGATAATTGATATTGCCGCTTGCGCCGAAATTGCAAAAGCCAATAAATTAATACTGGCGGTTGACAATACGTTTGCATCACCTTATTTACAGAACCCTTTGGCTTTAGGTGCTGATATTGTAATGCACAGCGTAACAAAATATTTGGGCGGCCATAGCGATGTGGTAATGGGTGCTTTAATTACCAATGATGATAAATTACACGAACAATTATATTTTATTTTAAACAGCTGCGGTGCCAACCCGGGGCCAATGGATTGTTTTTTAGTAATGCGTGGAATTAAAACTTTGCATTTACGCATGGAGCGCCATTGTTATAACGGTAAGCTTATTGCCGAATATTTACAAACGCACCCTAAAATAGAAAAAGTATACTGGCCCGGTTTTCCTACACATCCTAACCACGCCATTGCAAAAAAACAAATGAAAGACTTTGGCGGTATGATCTCAATTGTATTAAAAGATAAAAGTATTGAAAATACATTTAAGCTCGCCTCCTCTTTTAAAGTATTTTCCTTGGCCGAAAGTTTGGGCGGGGTTGAATCTCTAATAAATCATCCTGCTACTATGACGCATGCTTCAATTCCTAAAGAAGAAAGAGAAAAAGCAGGAGTAGTAGATAATTTATTGAGATTGAGTGTTGGTGTTGAAGATGTTGAAGATCTGCTTGACGATTTGAAGCAGGCCTTGGGTTAATTATTAGTCGAGTGATCTTAGTTCTGCAATGGTTCTCTCCAGCATTTCGCCTGTGTAATCCAAATGCGTTACCATTCTTATAGTTTGTTTTCCGAAAGCGGCTATTTTGATGTTTTTTTCTTTTAATTTTTTCTCAAATACTTCGCCGGTGTATTTTTCTTTTTTCAAGTTAAAAATTACAATATTGGTGTAAACCGGCAAAACAGATTCTATGTAAGAAAGTTTTAATAATTCGTTCTCCAATAATTTTGCTTTGTGGTGATCTTCTTTTAAACGTTTTAAATTATTTTTTAAGGCAAATAAACCCGCTGCCGCTATAAAGCCAGCCTGGCGCATGCCCCCGCCAAAAACTTTCCGTATCCTTCGCGCCTTTTTTATAAACTCTTTATCGCCCAGCAATAACGAACCAACCGGCGCGCCCAGGCCTTTTGATAAACAAATGGAAATAGAATCAAATTGTTTGCCAACATCTAACGTATTTTCTTTTGTTTCTGCTAGCGCGTTAAATAAGCGGGCGCCATCAAGGTGTAATTTTAAATTTTTGTTCTTACAAAATTCGGCAATTGGTTTTATTTGGTCCAAAGTGTAATAGCTCCCTCCTGCCCTATTCACTGTGTTTTCGAGCGATACCAAAGTTGTTTTTGTAAGCCAGTCAAAATCGCCGTTAATACTTTGTTCAATCAGTTCAACATTTAATCTTCCTTCGTTGCCGGTAATTAACTTTGCCTGCACGCCCGAGTTAAAAGAAATGCCGCCGCCTTCGTAATTATAAATATGCGAGTTTACATCACAAATTAATTCATCACCGGGTTGGGTGTGCGCTTTAATAGCAATTTGGTTTGTCATGGTACCGCTGGGGCAAAACAGCGCGGCTTCTTTACCAAAAAGTGCAGCGCAATAATTTTCCAATTCATTTACAGTTGTATCTTCGTTAAACACATCATCGCCAACGGGCGCTTGCATCATGGCCTCCAGCATTTGGGGCGTGGGTTTTGTAACGGTATCGCTTCTCAGATCTATGAGCATTATTTTTTATTTAAGAATGAAAAGGTAAG
>JANYBY010000422.1 GCA_025360565.1 Bacteroidota bacterium | reverse complement strand
TTTATGGTAATGCCGATGAATTGCCAGTAACCGAACTAACACCCTTAAAAAAAGCCGAATCGCCTTACGGACACACCAAACAAATTGGCGAAGAACTGATCGAGTTTTTTTGCAGCGCCAATCCAACCATAAAAGCGGTATTGCTGCGTTATTTTAATCCTGTTGGCGCGCACATGAGCGGCGAGCTCGGCGAACTGCCTTTGAACCGGCCCAACAACCTGGTGCCCATTATTACACAAACCGCAGTTGGCAAAAACTCTCTCACCGTTTTTGGAAATGATTACCCGACACGCGATGGCTCTTGTATTCGTGATTACATTCATGTGAGCGATATTGCCGACGCGCATTTAAAAGCCCTTACTTATTTAATTGAGAATAAAAATAAAAAAGATGTTTCTTTATTTAATCTGGGTACAGGCAATGGCGTTAGCGTTCTGGAAATAATAAATTCGTTTGAAAAAGTTTCGAAAACAAAATTAAAATATCAAATTGGCGCAAGGCGCGACGGAGACGTTGTAGCTGTTTACGCTAACAACAACCTCGCTAAAAAAGAACTTAACTGGCAGCCTAAATATTCGTTGGATGATATGACCCTGAGCGCCTGGAAATGGCAGCAAACGCTTGAAAAAAAAGGTTAAGGCCACCTCATCGCTTAAATTTTAAAAATTTATTCACGATCCAATAAAATAAAAAAACGAACAGTAATGAACAAATTAATGTTATTATTGTTTGAGTAGTTGTGGGTCGCTGATTCCTGTTCCCCGCAGCATTCTGCGTTTCGGCTTTTGTACGGTGTACACCCAATTGTTCTCTTAAAAATTTTGTTTCCGTCGCATAATCACAGCCATAAGTTTCTGCGTAAAAATCCTGTTTATCAATTTTAAAATACTTACGGCTTCGGCTGCACCAATTCATTTTAGCGTTGGTAATTTGCTTATAGGTGCTGTAAATGATCCATTCATCGCCCACATTAAATTGTTGCGCGCAAACCTCAGTAACATCAAACAAGATCTTAAAATGTTTGGTGGCGTTGCCTTTGTACAATTCGTCAATAACAAATATAGCTTCTCCCAAATTATTATCGCCGGGTTTAACCGAATCTATCCTTCCTTTAAAAATAATTTCGTATTTATTACACTCTGCCATGCTCAATCCGGTAAACGGGCATTGACAGGCATTACCCCGAAAATAATTTAATGTGAAAAAAAGTAAAAGATATGTAATTTTTTTATTCATTTATAAACGTACTCTCATTGATAAATTGAACCGAACCCTGCATTACATCATACATTATTTCGTCGTGCTTAATAAATTTTACTTTTTTACGAAAAGAAGAGATCAATTTTTCTATTTGTGCCGATGTTTTAAGCGGACGTTTAAATTCTAAAGCTTGTGCTGCATTCAACAATTCTATTGCTAACACTTTTTTCGAATTCTCAACTACTTGAAAACATTTGGTAGCAGCATTTGCGCCCATACTCACATGATCTTCCTGCCCGTTGCTGCTCACAATACTATCTGCACTCGCGGGCGTACACAACTGTTTACTTTGGCTCACAATACTTGCCGCAGTGTATTGTGTGATCATAAAACCTGAATTTAATCCGGGTTTTGAGGCCAAAAAAGCCGGCAGACCACGTTGCCCGCTGATCAATAAATAAATTCTTCTTTCTGAAATGCTTGCTAATTCGCTCATGGCAATGCATAAAAAATCAAGCGCCAATGCCAAAGGCTGCCCGTGAAAATTGCCTCCGCTTAAAATTTCATCTTCTTCCGGAAAAATGGTCGGGTTGTCAGTTACTGAATTAATTTCCGTTTCAAAAACTGAGGTTACATAATTTAAAGTATCTTTTGTAGCGCCATGTACCTGCGGCATGCAGCGAAACGAATACGGATCTTGTACCTGCTTTTTTTCTTGTTTGCCAATTTCGCTTCCTGCCAAATATTTTCTAATAGCCTGGGCCGTTTGTAATTGCCCTGCGTGCGCGCGAATGGTATGTAGGTGATCTTTAAACGGATCCATTCTGCCGTCAAACGCATCGAGCGAAAGCGCACCAATGAAATCGGCCCATTTATTTAATTTTTTTGATTCTATTATCAGGTAAACTCCGTAAGCGCTCATAAATTGTGTACCATTTAATAAAGCTAAACCTTCTTTTGAAGTTAACTTTACCGGCTTTAACTTTTCTTTACCCAATGCCTTTAAAGCGTCAACACGCGAACCGTTATAATTTACTTTTCCTAAGCCCAAAAGCGCCAGACTTAAATGTGCCAAAGGAGCCAAATCGCCGCTTGCACCCAAAGAGCCCTGTTGATATATAACCGGGTAGATCTTATGGTTGATCAGATCGCACAGCAGTTCCACCGTTTGCAATTGAATGCCGCTTTTACCGTAAGCCAGCGACTGAATTTTTAAGAACAACATCAGCTTTACAATTTGTGTGGGAACCTCAGCACCCATACCGCAACTGTGACTCTTTACCAGATTTTCCTGTAAAGCTTCAATGTCCTTATCGGGAATAATAACGTTGCATAAAGCTCCAAAACCTGTATTCACGCCATAAATGGGCGCACCATGTGTTTTTAATTTATTGTCTAAATACGTTCTGCCTTTGGTAATTATTTTTTTAGTTGCTTCCGTCAGTTCAACTTTGGCATTGTTATCGGCCAAAAATTTTTCGAGGTCGGCAATGCTTAATTTTTTTGTATGGTCTATTTTAAAGGTCATTTAATTTTATTTTTGCCACAAAGGCTCTAAGTCACTAAGTTTCACAAAAAGCACTTTGTGGCTATTTTTTTAAAAACTCGATCAAGTCGGTTAAATTTAATTGCTGTTGCTCGCCTTTTTCCATGTTCTTCAAAGCATATACTCCGCTTTGCATTTCGTTGCTGCCAACGGTGCATACAAACGGAATGTTTTTTTTATTGGCGTAATCAAATTGTTTTCCTAATTTTTTTGTCACATCCGGATAAATTTCGCATGAAATATTGTTTTTACGCAACTCACCCGCTAATTTAATGCAATGACTTTGTGTGACCTCATCAAAATGCGCGAACAACAATTGAGTACTCGCAGTTTTACTGATGTTTTCCGGAAATAAATTCAACTCTTCCATCACATCGTAAATACGATCGATACCAAAAGAAATTCCCACCCCGCTCATATTGGGCAAACCAAAAATTCCTGTAAGGTCATCGTAACGCCCGCCTCCCAAAATGCTTGGAGTAAATGTTCCGGCATTTGTTTTTACTTCAAAAATAGTTCCGGTATAATAATTTAAGCCGCGCGCGAGGGTAGCATCAAATTGAACTCTGAATTTTTTAGAATCGCTAACTTCAATGTTGTTAAACAAATATGCTAATTCATCTATCCCTTTCCTAAACGTTTCGTTTTTCCCAAACTCAGTTCCATTAACTAATGCACTCAGACTATTAATATTATTGTTTTTATCTCTTAAACTATCGCCATAAATAACTGATCCTCCATGTACTAATATCGCACCATATAATACTCTTATCTGATCTTTTGTAAAACCTTTTTCTTTTAGTTCATTTTCAACACCCTGTTGTCCAATTTTATCAACTTTATCAATAGCAACGGCGATATCAATCATTTTATCGGGAGCGCCAATTGTTTCAGCAATCCCGGCAAGAATTTTTCGGTTATTTATTTTCAACACTACCGGAATATTTAATTCCCCAAACGATTTATCCATCAGTGCGATCAGATCCAATTCATTTATCAGCGAATTACTTCCTATCACATCGGCATCGCACTGATAAAATTCGCGGTACCTTCCCTTCTGCGGTCTGTCGGCCCGCCACACCGGTTGGATCTGATATCGCTTAAAAGGAAAAGTTAAATTGTGCTGGTTCATTACCACAAAACGCGCAAAGGGAACGGTAAGATCGTAACGTAATGCTTTTTCGGTGAGCTCTTCTGAGTTTCGCGATGACTCAAGTGAAAGATCAAATTCTTTTTTTAAAACATCTTTATTTTTGCTTTCGTGAATACGGGAATTTAAGATCTTAAAAATTAATTGGTCTCCTTCATCTCCATATTTTCCTGTTAAGGTTCCAATATTCTCCATCGCCGGCGTTTCGATGGGCTGATAGGCGAACAACTCAAAATTTTTGCGGATAATATTTAAAATATACTGGCGTTTCTGCATTTCTGCAGGTCCAAAATCGCGGGTTCCTCTTGGTATCGATGGTTTCATTTAGGTTTTGATGATGCAAACTTACTAAAATATAATTTTCTATACCCTTTTTTGTCATTTACCTTGTAAATTCTCAACTTATCCCTAATAAAAGTTAGCTTACCGATAATAATGGCACTTTTTTACATGAAAGGTGATTTTTTAGTGCAGGAAACTTGTGAGACAAAATAAGTTTCCATAGTTTTGCCCCTGATTATTATCAAAACACAACTACATTTATACATGCGTTTTAAATTTTTTATTTTCTTTTTTGTTTTAGGGCTTTCTTTTTTGGCGCAGGAAAAATTTACGCTTAGCGGTTACATTAAGGATGTAAAAAATGGCGAATCATTAATTGGCGCTACCGTTTCTAAAAAAGGTTCAAATATTGGCGCTTCGGCAAACGAGTATGGTTTCTTTTCGCTTACACTTCCAAAAGGAGAACATGTAATTTCTGTTTCTATTATTGGTTATCAAACCTATACCTTTTCGGTTAATTTAGATAAAAACATTAAACAAAATTTTGAATTAGGTGAAGAAGGAAAACAATTAGATGAAGTTGTAATTACCGGTGAAGCCGAAGATAAAAATGTGAAGAGTACCGACATGGGTGTTTCTAAATTAGACATTAAGCAAATAAATAAAATTCCTGCATTGCTTGGCGAAGTTGATATTATCAGGGCCATTCAGCTTTTACCCGGTGTAACAACCATGGGCGAAGGCGCGACAGGCTTTAATGTGCGTGGAGGAAACATTGATCAGAATTTAATTTTGTTGGATGAAGCGCCTGTATACAACTCATCTCACTTATTCGGATTTTTCTCCGTGTTTAATCCTGATGCGGTAAAAGATGTAAAATTAATTAAGGGCGGTATTCCCTCGCAATATGGCGGCCGGGTTTCTTCTATTCTTGATATTAGAATGAAAGAAGGTAACAGCAAAAAGTTTACTGTTAACGGCGGTATTGGCAGTATTTTTAGTCGTTTAAGTATTGAAGGGCCCATTATTAAAAATAAAATGAGTTTTATAGTTGCGGCCAGAAGAAGTTATATTGATGCGTTGGTAAAACCTTTTGTTGCTTCAAGCAGTCCTATTAAAAAATCTGATTTTTATTTTTACGATCTAACAGTTAAAATTAATTATAGAATAAATGATAAAAATACAGTGTTTGCCAGCGGTTACTTTGGCAGAGATGTATTTGGAGCCACCGCCTTTAAATTTAATTGGGGTAACGCTACCGCTTCACTTCGATGGAATCATGTTTTCAACAATAAATTATTCATGAACATTACCGCGTTCAACAGTAACTACAATTATTTTTTAGGTTTTAAATTAGAAAGTAATAATCAAAGTTTTGATTGGAAGAGTAACATTGTTAATTATAGTATTAAACCCGATTTCACTTATTTTTTAAACACTAAAAACACAATTAGGTTTGGCGCACAGGCTTTGTTTTACGATTTTTTACCTTATAACGCTACAGGGCAATTTGCCTCCGGTTCAAGTGTTACTTTTAAAGCCGATAAACGTTACGGCGTTGAATATTCTGTTTACGTGGGCAACGAACATAAAATTTTACCTCGCCTTACTTTTGAATATGGATTACGTGTGAGCATGTATAATTATTTAGGCAAAGGCAAAGCCTATTATTATGGAGATACCATTTCAAACGAAACTCTTCCGTTTAAAGAAACTAAAAGTTACACGAACGGACAGATCATTAAAGCATACGTAAATCCTGAACCCCGGTTTTCGGCCAATTATGTTATTAATCAATTCAGCTCCATTAAAGCCAGTTATAACCGCATGGCGCAATACCTTCAACTGATCAGCAATACGGCAGCAAGCACACCGTTAGATGTTTATACCCTTGCCTCGAACAATTTAAAACCACTTTTAGCCGACCAAGGAAGCATTGGTTATTTCAGAAATTTTAAAGAAAATATGTACGAAACATCTGTAGAGGTGTATTATAAATACATTCAAAACCAATTGGATTATATTGACAATGCCGACCTCTTTATTAATGATAAAGTAGAAGGGCAATTACTGCAAGGTTTAGGAAGAGCTTATGGAGCCGAATTTTATGTAAAGAAAAATAAAGGAAAATTAAAAGGTTGGATAAGTTATACCTTAAGTAAAACAGAGCGCTTGGTAAATGGCATAAGTAATGATAATTGGTTTTTTAGCCGATACGACAGAACGCATTGTTTAAATACAAGTGTAAATGTCGATGTTTCTAAACGCTGGAACGTTTCGGCAAATTTTGTTTTTTTAAGTGGAACCCCTGCCTCTTTTCCTAATTCAAAAATTCAGATCCAAAATTTTAACATCCCTTACAATACCGATAACATCAGAAACAATTACAGAATTACGCCCTACCATCGTTTAGATATTGGTGCCACTTATAGCTTTGGTAAAATTAAAAATGGCGAATACAATCAAACCTTGGTCTTTAGTGTTTATAATGTTTACAACAGACGAAACGCTTTTAGTATCTATTTCAGAAATAATGCGGATAATAAATTACAAACCGAAGCGGTTCGTTTTTCGGTTGTTGGAAGTTTTATACCGGCAGTTACTTATAATTTTAAATTTTAATCATGAAGAATTATAAAATAAACATGAAAACAATATTAAAATTTTTAATTTTTAATTTTGCATTTTTAATTTTTTCTTCATGTACCGACGTGATACAGATCAAATTGGATGAAGGTTCTAAATTGTATGTAATTGATGCGTTTGTAAATAATTTAAGGGCAGATCAAACTATTAAAATAGTAACCAACGATAGTTATTTTAGTAACCGCGATGCGCCGCCGGTGCCAAACGCGAATATTCTATTAACCGATCTTACTTCAAATACTCAATATACATTTAATTATGTAAGCAATGGCAATTATGTTTATACCCTTTCGCCAACCGACACCATTTCAAGAGTTAACCATCAGTATCGTTTGGATGTATCGTTGGATGGTGTAACGTATACCTCATTAAGCACTCAGCCCCGAGCTGCAATAATTGACAGTATCAGTCAGTTTCCTACAGGCAGCGGCGGTTTTGGAAGGCCTTCAAAAGACTCAAGCTATTATTGTTTGCTCAACGCGAGAGACAAGGCCGACAATAACCCTGATTACTATTGGATAAAAACATTAAGAAACGATACCTTGTTTAACTCCCCTGAAGATCTGAATGTTTGTATTGACGGTACCGGCGGGGTTGTAACCAATGCGCCCGAAGACACGATTAATTTTACACCCGTTGGAACTTTATTGGGTTTTAAAAAATATAAACGATTGGATATTTGTAAAGTTGAGATCCACTCTATTTCACGCGAAAATTATTTTTTCTTTATTCAGGCTATTAATCAAATTAATAACGGCGGTTTATTTGCCACTACGCCCGAAAACGTAAAAACAAATATTGTTACCCCTTCTGGCGCAAAAACAAAAGCCGTGGGCCGTTTTAATATGGCGAGTGTGGTGAGCAAAACGAAGATAATACATTAAGAAAGTCACAAAAAATTATCTGAATAAACTAACATTTCCTTTTGTTTTATATTCCTTTTTATCATTTCCTTTAGCTGTAATAATGTAAAAATAAACTCCTGCTGCACACTCCTTACCTTGTAAATTTTTTCCATCCCATGCTATATTTCCTGTAGGGCTTTGTACTTCGTAAACTTTAGTTCCCCAGCGATCACAGATAAAA
>JANYBY010000363.1 GCA_025360565.1 Bacteroidota bacterium | reverse complement strand
TTTTATTGAAGTAGAAATAAATGTTATAACAGGAAATTTAGTGACACCCAAAGCTAATTTTGCTTCAGAGGTTGAACCATCATGGCCGGTGGTTACTGTTCGTGCATCAATAGTCGCGGTTATTTTTGATTTCTCGGGATGATCCTCATCAAATGAAATATTTGCTTTTAATCCTTTAAAAGTTCCGTGTTCCCACTTAACAACGTACTCTTCTTTTACTTTCCATTCAACAATTTTAATAGGATTAAATGCAGAAATTAAAAAAATTACGGACGCAGCTATTACGAATTTTGTTTTTTGCATATTAATTTATTGTTGTGGTACATTAAAAATAAATCCAACCCCAAATACATTCTCAATGCTTATGTTGCCATCTTCCTTTAAGTATTTGCGGATCTTAGTAATGAATACGTCCAGACTTCTGCCTAAAAAATAATCGTTTTCCCCCCAAAGTTCTTTCACCATTTCCTCACGTTTTATAACCTGGTTGCGATGTTTGCATAAATAATCGAGAATATCACTTTCTTTTTCGGTGATCCGTTTTGTGCTTCCGTTAATTGATAAAGATTGATTGTTAAAATCAAATTTGTAATTGCCTATGAAGGTAATTTCGATCCTACTTTCTGTTTTGCCTTCAGGTACGCGCTTTATAACCGCTTTTATTTTCCAAAGTAATTCCTCTTCATCAAATGGTTTGGTTATATAATCATCCGCGCCCAGATCATACCCCTTTAATTTATCTTCTTTTAGAGCTCTTGCTGTAATAAAAATAATTGGAACATTTTTATTTTTTAAACGTATTTGTTTTGCAAGTGTAAAACCGTCCATTTTCGGCATCATAACATCCAACAAACAAAGATCAAAGGTTTGGCCATAAAATGTTTTTAATGCCAACTCTCCATCTTTGCACAACTTCACATCAAATCCTTCGGTTTCAAGATAGTCTACTAATAACACACCTAAATTTAGATCGTCCTCTGCCAATAATATTTTTAATTTTTCTTTAAACATATGGTAATGCTATAGTAAATATAGTTCCGTTCCCTCTTTCGCTTACCAACTCAATGGTTCCTCCATGCAACTCAATTATTTTTTTTACGTAAGCCAAACCTAAACCAAAGCCTTTTACATTGTGAACATCTCCGGTTGGGACACGGAAAAACTTATCGAATACTTTTGCATGATATTTCTCATCAATACCAATACCGTTATCAGAAACAAAAACAATTAAATTTTGCGGGTTGTTCAATGTTTCAATAATTAATTCAGGTTTATCTTTTGAATATTTGATGGCGTTGTCAATTAAATTGCACATGGCGTTTGTTAAATGTGTTTTGTCTCCCAATATCCCAAATTTTTCTGCGCCAAGTTTTAGGCTTACATGTCCTTGTTTGTTTTCAATTTGTACACTGATACATTTTAGTGAATCGTTTATTAATTGATGAACATCTACTTCCGTTTTTTGTAAAGGAATTTCGCCTCTTTCTAACGCGGTCATACTTAATACTTGCTCTACCTGCAACCGTAATTTTTCATTTTCTTCGAGAATAATACCTGAATAATGTTTTAGTTTATTTTCTTGTTTAATGTTCGAATCCTTTACCATCATTTTTCCTGCTAAAGCAATGTTTGTTAAGGGTGTTTTAAATTCATGTGTCATATTATTTAAAAACTCGGTGGTATGTTCTGATATTTTTTTTTCTTTTAAGAGCGAGAGAACAGTTCGCCAAAACATAACGAGTACAACCAGTATCAAAATAACAGATGTAATAAAAGGTATTCCCATTTCTGCCATGATAAATTCTTCCGCATCAGGGAAAACCAGTTTCAATTCCATTGGCCCAATCGCAGAGCTGCCTCTTTCAGGCAAGCAGGTTTGATAACAGCCGGGTTGGCCGGACGGAGGGGAGAAAGACAAACCTGATGAATTGCCCAAAGCCATTGGCTTAACATCAAAAAAATAACTGATCTTAATGTTGTATAATTTCATGTAATGATTGAACAGGGAATCTATTTTCCGTCTTTCGTTAAGGCCCACACATTTTTCCATGTTTTTGCAGGTTTGTTTATCAAGACTTAAAGCCTCAGCTGTTTTTGCAAGTACCATGTTGGCTTTTTCGTTGAATAATTCTTCCTTCATCTTTGCGGTTTGCAAGATCCAATTTACCTGAATGATCAACACTATTATTAATGCCGCCGAAGAAAGACCAATAAATAAATAAGTTCGGTTCAGTTTCATAATTGAATATTCAAAATTAGGTATTTTTAATGAGCCCTTGTCTTCATTAACAAGTCGTTAACAACACAATAACTACCCAATAACAAGTTTGTCTTTAAATAAGAATTACTTTTGTTACATGAAACTATTTTCTATTCTGATCCTCTCAATAATATTTGTATGGGTGTATTATGGCTTCACTTCTGAATCGCCCGACCAACCTTCAAGCAGCAACCAAGAAAGCGAAAAAATAAGCAGCGTTTCTATTAAAGACGGAAAATACAAGGTTGATACAAATGTTATTCGCTTTGATAAAAATAGAAAAATGCTGTTGACTGATTTGGATGCTGACAGTTTAATTGAAAAAGAAAATAAGGCAGGGATTCCAAATTTTATAAAAGCTTTTTTAGATAGTATTTCCAGTGAACGAAAGTTTGATATGGCTGATCAGGGTGAAGAATGGCGAATGGAAAATAGAAATGCCTCAGAGGTATTGCAAACAAAGCATTTACCAACCAGGCAATTATTCTTTTTTGCAATTGGAAAAAAAATTGCAATACTTACTTATTGCACCGGTGGATTTAGTTTAACCGGCGGATTCAGAAGATACCAGCGCACATTAATGATAAAATTTAAAGATAAAAAAGTGCTTGATTTTTGGTATGATAATAATTCGGGTATTTACAACACAAAAGAAGAAATAATAAATAATATCGGGGTAAATGGAAACGAACGATGTTGATTGACCTTTAAATAATTAAAAACATTAATAATAATTTACAACATGAAAAAAATAAATTTGATTGCACCCGCATTATTTTTAGGCCTTACCGCATTCGGGCAATTTGGGCAGCCTACCGGAATTAATGAAATAAATTACGAAGTTTACGGATCATACCGCCGCGCGGTTAAAAAAGAAGTGTTAAGCGAAGCAAAAGTGATAGGCGACGCTATTCCGGGTTACCCTATAAATTGGGTTACAAATTACACTTCGGTTGAGATTGTTACTACCTGTAATGGAAAAATATCTAAAGCAATAGCAGCAAATGATATTTTGAGCAACGATCAAAAAAATATTTTATCTGAAGTTGATCTTGGTGCCGATATAGTTATTGATGTAAAGTATAAATACAAAAACCCGGTAACAGGGCAAATAGAAAATAATACAATACAAACTACCGTTACCGCTACTCCGTATATAGAAGCGGAGTATGTTGGAGGAAAGTTACAGCTTCAAAATTATTTTAAAGACAATGGGATCACTAAAGTTGGAGGGAAAGATCCATTAAAACCTATAATATTATTAGCAAAATTTACTGTTACTGAAGATGGAGAAATAATAAATACTAAAATAACCAAAACGTCGGGCGATAAAGGGAATGACAAAAAAATACTTGAGGCAATAAATAAAATGCCAAATTGGAATCCGGCTAAAAATGGAAAGGGCCTAAAAGTAAAACAAGACTTTGAACTTAGTATAAACAGGTTTAGTGGTTGTTAAAGAAACGGATTACATAGCGTAACAAGGATTATTTCCTTTCGGGAACTTTTATCTGCCTTAAGTCCAAAAAAATTTTAAAATTGGTCACCAATACCAAAAAGATGTTTTGCTTTTTGTACATTTGGTATATCAATTACTATACATGAGTTTTAAAAGATATTTAACAAGCACGTTTGTACTTTGTACTGCGGTTTTTATTTGTGCACCCGTTGGCGATTCGCTTATTAAACGAAAAACGATTGAAAAATATTTAGAAGCTTATGATGTATATATGGACGTGAGTGAGAATCAAAATATTTATCTGTATAATATTGAAAACCCTTTACCAACTATTAGCGAGCTTGAAGCCGCCGAAACCAGCGGTGGTCGCGATAATGAAGCAAAACGAAAAATGATCTATACGGGTTTGATCAACATGAGCAACAACGATAATAAGTTTTTACGAAATTTTTACAAAACGCTTAAGATCACCGGTTATGTTGATACAGTTAATCGTTTGTTCGTTGATAATATTAATTTAATTATGTTAAGCCCAAAAATTGAGCGCATAAATTTATACACGATTGGCGGTAAAAAAAATTCAAAACCAACGGCTCGAGCAAAAATGTATATAAGCTGGTATTTACGAAATTGTTTTGATGAAGTAACTGACACAATAGAATCTACCGGCTTTTCGGGTTCTTATACCTCTGAATATTCCAGCGTTGCTGAATACTTTGATAACTATCCTCAATTGCGAAATCAAATGTTGCAGGAAGCTTTTACCAATGCGCTTACAAATTTGCACAGCAATAAAACATTTGATAAAAGAATAAAATACGAAGCTGATTACACGATCAACGACTCATTATTAATACTTAGCGTCCAAAACTCATTTGTTACCGATAAATCCGACGCGGGTTTAGCTTGTGTTGCTGTAAAAACAAAGGAGAATCATGGTAGCGGATTTGCAATTACAAAAGACGGTTATATTGTAACCAGTTATCATACCATTGAAGATGCGGTTACTGATAAGAAGGATGAAGTAACTCTAATAACTGCTACAGGTGAAGAAACAAAAGGAAAAATAATCAGGTATAATCGGTTTCGTAACCTGGCATTATTAAAAACGGAAAAACAATTTGAAAAGGTATTTAAGATCCCGAGCGAAAAAGCGTTTAAAAATTTGCAAGATGTGTTAACCATTGGTACACCAAAATCGATAGAGTTAGGGCAAAGTATTTCGGCAGGCATCATTTCGGCAGAGCGAAAAATAAACAATAATTATTTTATTCAGTTAAATATGTCTATCAATAGTGGTAACAGTGGCGGGCCTTTGTTTGATGCAGCGGGATCATTATACGGAATGATCGTTGCAAAACTGATCGGTAAGAATACAGAAGGCGTTAGTTTTGCGGTTCCGGCTTTTTTGCTGGAACATCATTTAAAAATAAAATTAAAATAATTTTTTTGTGGAACGGGAATTAGAAATGACCTGTTTTTACGATCAATACCACGAGCGTTATCGCAAAGGCGAGCAATTCAAATGAATTACTCAAATCAATTGGTTCCTTAACTTTTTTGCGGAGTATGGCTTTAACTTCTTCTATGGTATAATTTGCCTATTTCGTCGACAAAAATATACTATTTATAGTAATAAAACAATCGTTAATCGAAATAAACAAAATTTATATTAATTAACTGATTGTCAATAATTTATATTGATTCAAAAACCTATGTGCCTTATTATTTAACTATTAATTTTCCTTGCAATGCCTCTGATCTTGAATTAGAAATTCTGAATATATAAACACCTTTTTCTTTTCCTTCAAGGTCAATTAAAACAGTAACATCTTTTGCTATGGTTTCGTAAATTAATTTTCCGCTTATATCTTTCACTTCAATTTTATTTCCTATTTCAATATTTGAAAAAGTAAATTTACCCGCGCTCGGGTTCGGAAAAATTAAAGGTTTATTTATTTGTAAGGAATTATTTTTTAAACCCACATCGTTATAAGGCATTTGTGTTTTAAAATGCCGCACCGGCGAAAACGCGCTAAAGTGTCCGCCGTTATTTGTGTTTACACGCCAAAAATATTTTGTGCCGCCGGGCAAACCTGCGGATATTGAATAAATGGTATTTGGTGTATTAACTGTTGTAGTTATTGTTGCAAAAGTTGAATCGGTTGAAATATCTAAATGATAAATAATTCCATCCGACTCAGGTGTCCATTTTAAATACGTAAGCAACATGGTGTCCACTTCCATTGAATCATTTTTAGGGGCGATCAATGCCGGAGGGTTAGGTATTGTATCGTTTGATCCGATATAGGTAACAAACATTTCAATTTTAGTTAATGGATGATCATTTACATCGCGAGGCGCTAAAGCAATTGAATCTACATAATTAATGCCCGAAGTTACACGGCCGTAAACAGAATAATTCCCGTCTAAACTTGGATATGCAACCTGACAAATAAAAAATTGCGAAGTGGCGCTGTTAATGTTGGCGCTTCTTGCAGCCGATAGCCTTCCTCGTAAATGTTTTGCAACCGTAAACTCAGCGTTCACAGTTGGTTGCCCTACTTGTCCTTGGCCCCATGTATTAATAGGCCCGTGGCGCGAATTAGGATCGCCGCCCTGGATCATAAAATTAGGAATTACACGATGAAAGGCCGTAGTATCGTAAAAGGTCTGACCAACTAAACTATCAAAATTACGCGTGTGATGCGGAGCAATGTTTGGAAATAATTCAACTTTAATAATTCCCCAGGTTATATTGTTCCGTCTGGTTTCAATTTGAAAACGCGGCTTGCCTGTGTATGTGTAAGTAGGGGCAAGCGCGGTTAATGCCTGCGAATAAAATTCGCCAATTGCTAAAATAGAAATAAAAACGATCAGGGTAATTTTTTTTATCATGGGAATTAAATTTGTATTAAAGATACAAAATTTAATTTAACCGCTTATACGCCATGTCGCTTCGAGTAGGATTTGCGCCTCTTTTCAAATCCGTATCGAGAAGTTTTACTGAGTCGCTTCTCGATACTCATTTGCAAGAGGCAGGCAAATGAACTCGAAGCGACAGTTTTAATCCGCACTCGTATTCGCTTCCCTATATGATAAAATATAGCGTGTAAGTTTTTCTTTTTCTTCCGGGCTTAAATGCGCTTTCGGAGACATATCATCCTTGAAGGTCTCAGACGGTAAGACCTTCAAGGTTTCTGGTTATGTTTGGTAAAACCTTGAAGGTATTGTTGTCCGGTAAACTTAATAAAAGATAATAAAAAAGGAGATCTTCGGGTCTCCTTTTTTATTA
>JANYBY010000361.1 GCA_025360565.1 Bacteroidota bacterium | reverse complement strand
ATTTATTGAGGCGCCTTTGCCGTGATTACCATCCAAAGGTTTAAACACCAAAGGAAAACCAACATTTTTAATAGCACTTTCCAGATCGAGCGGATCGGCTATACAAACGCCTTTTGCTACGGGAATTGCAGCATCCTGAAGCATTCGTTTGGTTTCATCTTTATCGCTTGCCAGGTCAACCGCAATGGAACTTGTTCTATCGGTCATAGTTGCCCTAAAGCGTACCTGATTTTTTCCGTAACCTAATTGCACCAATGAATCTTTATTTATTCTTATAAAAGGAATATCGCGTGCAATTGCTTCATCAACAATTGAGCCCGTACTTGGCCCAAAACGCACGTTTTCTCTAAGTTCGCGCATGGTTCGAATATCATTTTCAATATCACAAACATCTCCTTTTATTAAAGCCTCGGCAACTTTTACAGCCGCTTTTGCAGCGTAAATTCCAACCGCTTCTTCCATGTAAGAAAACACCACATTGTACACGCCTTTTCTGCCGGTTCCTCTGGTTCTGCCGTAACCGCATTCCATGCCGGCAAGGGTTTGCAGCTCCAAGGCAATGTGTTCAATTACATGTCCGATCCAGGTGCCTTCTTTGATCCGAATAAATAATCCGCCTTCTTTTCCTTCAGAACAGCGGTGTTCAAATAAAGTGGGGATCAGTTTTTCAATACGCTCGCCAAAACCTTTGATCTTATTGGTTGGCAGCTCTTCCAGCTCTTCAATATCGAGCTTCATTACAATTAATTTTTTGCGTCCAATCGACCAGTAATTTGGTCCTCTCATCACTTTAATCTCTACAATCTTCATATGCATTTTATATTGGATTAAATTAAAACAAATTCTTTACTTGAACAATTAAATGTTCAAAATAAAGTGGTAATAGGTCTTCTCTTACCTCAAAAATGATGGGGTTTAGGTTAAATTTGTAATAATTAATTATAATACCATGAGCATTCCAAGGGGAAAATTGATATCGGTTGGCGGAAGTGAAGATAAGGGCACGGAATTAGATCCGAAATTTGTGCAAAAAGAACAACTTAATTTTTTTGAGTTTGGGATCTTAAAACGCATTTTATCCGAAATGAAAGGAGTTGATTCTAAAGTGGAAGTGATAACAACCGCTTCGCAGATACCCGAAGAAGTAGGCGAAAACTACATTAAAGCTTTTGGAAAATTGGGATGCCTGAATGTTGGCGTTATTCATATTAAAAAAAGAGAAGATGCTCAGCTGCCCGAATATATTGAACGCATAAAAAAGGCCGATGGGGTAATGTTTACCGGCGGAAACCAAATGCGTTTAAGCATGATTTTTGGTGGCAGCGATTTTTTAAAAATAATAATTGATCGATATCAAAACGAAGATTTTGTAATTGCAGGTACAAGCGCGGGTGCTATGGCCATGAGCAATACCATGATATATCAGGGAAGCAGCACCGGCGCTTTATTGAAAGGTGAAGTAAAAATTACCACAGGCTTAGCTTTTATAAAAGATGTTATTATAGATTCGCACTTTGTTACTCGTGGCCGCTTTGGCCGATTAGCGCAGGCTGTAGCAGGTAATCCGGGTTGTATTGGAATTGGTTTAGGAGAAGATACCGGTGTTTTAATTAAAGACGGTAATAAAATGGAAGCCATTGGTTCCGGACTGGTTTTAATTTTCGACGGCCATAATATCCGCCATTGTAATATTGCAGATATTGAAGAAGGGCAACCTATTTCAATTGAAAATTTGGTTGTACATGTTATGGCAAAAGGAAATTTTTATTATTTGAATGAAAGAAAATTTTATACAGACGCGGCCGAAACCGTTGCCACATAGTTTTTCCTGTTCTAACCCTTATAGATCCCAATATAAATTTCGTTATCCGCTTTTTTACTTGCCCGGTACATTCCTTCCGAATTAAATGGCAATTCAATATTTCCTTTCGCGTCAAGCGCAATTAATCCGCCTTCGCCGCCAATTTTTACTAATTTTTGCTGCACCACAATTTCGCAAGCTTCTTTTAATGACAAGCCTTTATATTCCATTAAACATGAAATGTCGTATGCCACAACAGAGCGAATAAAAAATTCTCCGTGCCCTGTACAAGAAATCGCACAGGTATTATTATTTGCATATGTACCAGCCCCAATCATGGGCGTGTCTCCCACTCTACCATTTTTTTTATTTGTCATGCCGCCGGTTGAAGTGCCGGCAGCAAGGTTTCCCTGAATATCTAACGCCACAGCCCCAACCGTTCCGAATTTTTTTTCCTTATCAACCGTATGATCCAAAACAATGGTGTCGCTTTTTAAGGCTTCCTGTAATTGATCGTAACGTTGTTGTACAAAAAAATAATCATCCGGTTTCATTTCTGCATTTATTTTTTTTGCAAATGCCATGGCGCCTTCTCCTGCCATAAAAACGTGTTCCGACTTTTGCATTACAGCCTTTGCGAGTGAGATCGGATTTTTTATATTTTTTACGCCTGTTACCGCGCCTGCCATTAATGTTTTTCCTTCCATTAGCGACGCATCCATTTCATTTTTTCCTTCATGCGTAAAAACAGCACCTTTACCCGCGTTAAAAAGCGGATTATCTTCCAGGCTTCTTATGGCCGCTTCAACGGCATCTAACGAGTTTCCGCCGGCTTTCAAAATAGTTTCGCCTGCAATAATAGCGTCCTCTAAGCCTTTTTTATAAGCGGTTTCTTTTTCGGCGGTCATTACAGAACGAAGAATGGTGCCTGCGCCACCGTGAATTGCAATTGCGTATTGTTTCATAATTTAGTTTATATTTAATTATTTAAAAGCCTGTTTAAATTTTTTTCTATGTATTTCTCGGAAGTGATCAACGCGGTTTGAATCCGTTTGGCATATCGTATACTATCCAATACTTCCTTTTGCTGTTCTTCAACCAATTCCTTTTGATGTTCAACCAATTCTTTCTGCTTTTCAACTATTGCCTTTTGTTCGGTTATTATTTTATTTTTCTTTTGATTTTGTCGCAAACTTCTAAGAATTACCACAGCCAATATTAACACCAGAAACAATCCGGTTGAAACCGCGCCAATGATAATTTTTTGCTGCTGTTTATCTTCTCTTACAATTACATCTTTCTTTTCCTGCTCTAATTTTGCCGCATGCTCCTTTTTATCAAAGGCGAAGTTCATTTCGCTTTGCACGCTTTTTTTTGTATTTTCTTCATTGATCAAACTATCCCTATATACAAAATATTGTTTATGGTGTTCAAATGCCGACTGCCACTTGCCTGTGGCGCTATCTAAACTCGCTAAACCACGGTACCCAAACTTAATGGCTTCTTTATATCCTATCTGTTTTGAAAAAATAAGGGCTTCTTCAAAATATTTTTTTGCTTCCGAAAATTTTTTTAGTTTAATATTTACAAAACCCAAACTAATTGAAGATAACGCGATGCCTTGTTTATCTCCAATTTGATTTCTTATTTCCAGGGCTTTTAAATAAGTATTTAAAGCATTGTTATAATCGCCCTGTCGATAATAAATAAGACCAATGTTGTTAAGATTAATAGCCTCCCAACTTTTATTCCCGGCTTCTTTATTAATTTTTAAGGCTCTTGAATATTGCTGCAATGCTTTTGGATAATTACCCTGTTCAAGGTAAACTTCGCCAATGTTATTCAGAGACCCTGCGATCGCCTTTTTATCACCAAGTCCTTCCCTTATTTTTAATGACCTAAAATATTGCTCCAATGCCTTTGCGTAATCGCCTTGATTAAAATAAACTAGGCCAATATTATTTAAACACCGAGAAATACCACTTTTGTTATTGATCTCTTCATTAATTTTTAACGCGTTAAAATAATGTTCTAAAGCTTTTGGGTAATTGCCTTGCTTCCAATAAATTCTTCCTATATTAATTAGGGCACTTGCCCGGCTTTTTTTGCCGGTTTTGGAAACGGCTTGAATTGACGATG
>JANYBY010000360.1 GCA_025360565.1 Bacteroidota bacterium | reverse complement strand
CTGTAGGCTGATTTTTCTGCTAATTTAAATGGTTTAAGGAATTAATGATAGTTTATGATGCAATTAATATATTTCAGAGAGAAACAAATGGAGCCTATCGTTATTGACATTAAAAAGATATGAGTTATGAATAATAAAAATTTCTACTATTCTATTAAACCGTTAAAAACAAACTAATTAACTAATGCCAATTAATAAATTACATTAACCTTAAATAGAACGATCAAGAAAATTTATTTTGTAGGAGGAGCCTGGTTGTTAGGCGCATTGTTTGCCGGAACAGCGTTTTGTGGTGCCGGAGAATTAACCGCTGTAGCCGCTTTTTGTTTTACAACAGAGCCATTGTCTTCAATTGTACCATTGGTAATTGAGCTTTTTGGCGCCATTAAAATGCTTAACGCAATTAACACAATTGCTAAACCCCAGGTTGCTTTTTCAATAAACTCGGTGCCGCGTTTTACACCCATAATTTGGGTGGCAGCCCCGTATTGACTTTGAATGCCACCGCCTTTAGAGTTTTGAACTAATACTACAAGTATTAGCAGAATACAAACTATTATTATTAAAATTGAAAATATCATATGTTTTATTTTTTTATGTAGTGAAGGGATTTACGATCTGCTTCATTATTGGTTATTCTTTAACTTTTGAATCAGGGATGCAAAGTAAACACTTTTTTGCGGGAATTTCAAACTTAATATCTCATAAGCCCTAATTGCCTTGTTAATATTGCCTTGGGAGGCGTAAATCTGGGCCAAAGTCTCGCTTACAAGGTGTTCGTTCTCTAGCAGGCTCTCTTTGGCCTTAAAATCCGATTTAAAGAACTTTTGCTCCTCCTTTTGTTTGAGGGCTCCGGGATTTAGATCAATTATCTTATCAATCAGATCCTTTTGCTTTTGCTTACTCTTTAAATTTTGTTCTTTTTCGGAAACGGAAGATCTAAGTTTTTGTTTATTTACCTTTTCTTCAATTTCCGAATAACTTTCACCGTTATTTTTCTTCAAAAAGCTGAGCCAATCGTTAAAATTAGCGGGTTTTGGTTCCGTTTTCTTATTTATCTCATCACTTGCGCTTGTGATCTCAGTATCCAATATAGAAGCGACCAAGGCCTTTTCAACTTCTTTTTCAACTTCCTCTTCATTAGCCGGAATTACTTTTCCTGTATTAATTACAGTCAATTTCTCGGTTTTTTCAACCGCAGTAACTTTTTCCGATACAATAACTTCTTTTTTTGGTTGTGATTGTACAATGTCTATATTCTCGGTTGCTGGTATAACTTCTTCCTCTGTTAAGGTTTCGGGACTATGAATTAAGTTATACAAATGGCTTCTGTTTGCAACAACAATGGCGGTTTTTTTTATGCTTTGTTGATACACGGAAGTATCCCACTTTTTTGAAGCGATGCTTAATAAAATATGTCCCGATTGAAAGTATGGAAAATCTTTAACCAATTGTTGTAACAGCGGAATGCTTTGCTTATCAAGCAATGCGGGGTTGTTAATGTATTTTAATAGTTCACGTGCCTGCATTTTACCAGTTATTGAACGCTTTATTAAAAATATCTTCGGTAAGCTGTCGGTAAATTTCCTGTACCAGGTCGGCTTCACGGGCGCTTACACTTTCTGAACTTGCAAAATCTTTAAAACGGGTAAAGGCCTGCTCAAAACTTTTAGCGTTCTCAAATTTATTGGTGTATTTAACCTGCACGGTTATAGTCATACGGTTAGAACTTGCCTGATCGGTACTTTGAATGGCAACGGGCGCCACATTATAATCAGAAATGTAACCTTCAAATTGCAGGTCGCCATTTTGTTTAATTAATGCTAAAGGGGTTTGCTGCGAAACCATATCCCTTAACTTTTCGGTAAATCGTTGCGATAAACTTGGCGCCCCTAGAGTTGTATTATTGGTAAAAAAACCTACACTTATTGTTTTTGCCTCGGCCGGCATTGATGCGCCGTTAAGCGATACGCGAGGTTTACACGAAATTAAAAGGAATATTGAAGACAAAATAAAAACAAGGAGAAAAAAATTCCTGGATTTTATATTTATAATTATTCCCTTTCCTATATACATTAACTCAACTTAATTCCAATAAGTGTAATATCATCCGTTTGCTCAAAACCCTTTTTCCATGTATCAATATTTGTTTCAATTTTTTCCTTTTGTTCTTTCATGGGTAATTTTGATGAGGCCACAAGCCACTCTTTTAATTGTTTTGTTTTTATTTTTTTACCATCAAGCCCTCCAAACTGATCGGCGGCGCCATCAGAAAATAAATATACTTTTAAATTTTCATTTATTTCTATATGCTGTTCAGTAAAATTTTCCAATTTTTCATAAATTCCTATTGGCTGCTTGTTTGGCTTTAATTCAATTAACCCGTTATTATCAATTAAAAAAGCCTGCGAATTGGCGCCCGCGTATAAAAGTTCGTTTTGTTTAAATGCTATTACCGCCATGTCCATTCCGTCTCGTTTGTCGGCCCCCTCGCTATTCAATTGCAGGGCATTTATGACTTCTTTTCGCAAATTATTTAAAATTTCGGCGGGGGAAGTGATCTTTTTTTCGTTTACGATCTGGTTTAAAAGGGTGATACCTATCATACTCATAAACGCCCCGGGAACCCCGTGGCCTGTACAATCCGCCAGCGCAATGATCTTGGTTCCGTTACATTCAGAATACCAATAAAAATCGCCGCTAACAATATCCCTGGGTTTAAAAATAACAAAGGCCTCTTTTAAGTTTTTATTCAATTTTTCTTCGCTTACAATTAAAGCGCTTTGTATTTTTTGAGCGTAGTTTATGCTATCGGTAATATCTTTATGTTTTTCTTCGATCAAGTGTTTTTGTTCACTTATGATCGCATTCCGGTTTTTAAGCAGTTTATTGTTCTTTAAAAAATTAAATAGAAAAAATATTAAGGCCAGAATTAAAATGGCAGCCATAAAAATAACTCCAAGTTGTTTTTGCTTTTGCGATTCGGATCTTGTAAGTGCCAGATCCTTTTCAAGCAACTGAGTTTGCTTTTGTTCAAGCTGAAAGTTAGCTTCTAATTGCTGAATTTTATTGTTTGTTTCTTCCTTTTCGAATAGAGAATTGATCTTGTTTTTCTTTTTTAAATAATCGTATGCTGTTTTGTAATCGCCTTTTTTAGAATAGATCTGATCGTAGGAATCATACACTTCGCTTTGTAATTTTTTAAATCCGTTGTCAATCGCGATCTTAAGTGCCGAATCGGCGTATATTAACGCTTCGTTATAGTTTTTTCTGTCATTTTCCAGCAAGGCCAAGTTGTTAAAAGATCCGCCAATACCTAAGGTCTCGTTTGCTTTGATCCTGTATTCTAAACTTATAAGAAAATATTTTTTGGCCGAATCGGGCTGGTGTTTTACCAAAAAAACAATTCCCTTGTTGTTGTAATCATTTCCAAGGTTGTTATTTCTGTTATTTAAAATGTCATCTTTGATGGATCTGTTAAAATACTCTTCGGCCATATCCCAATCGCCCTTACTACCATAAGCAATTCCTATGTTATTATACACATCGGAAAAAGGATCGGTTAATTTGTATTTCTTTATAATATCCCTCTGCTTACTGAAATATTCAATTGCTTTTAAAAAATTATTTTGACTTAAACTTATTAACCCAAATTCCGAATAAGCAAAATTTACCGCATGATAATTTTTTTCTTTTAACCCGTAATTTAGAATTAAGTTTGAATAATAAATACTGGAATCAATTTGCCCCAAAAGCCGAAAACACTGCTCTTTTGTTTGATACCTTAGATCAGGAAACTTATTGCTATAGGTTACAAATATGGCTATCGATCTATTAATATAAATCAAACATTGTCTCGGATTTTTTAACAGCTCTATTCTCGCTAAGATCCTTAGTGCGTTTGATCTTGCGCTGTCGTTTTTTGTTGTGGCTACAACCTTCAATAAAGAGTCATGTTTTTTTACACCCTGAGCCTTGCTTAAAAAAAAACAAAAAACAATAAAACAAAAAAATATTAAGGTCCTACTCTTCAATGTGATATTCGTTAATTTTTCTATACAATGTTCTTTCGCTTATGCCAAGCTCTTTGGCCGCGTACTTACGTTTACCTTTGTGTTTACGCAAGGCTTTTTTAATCATGTCTATCTCCTGATCCTGCAGCGATAAAGTTTCTTCTACTTCAATAGTTTGTGTTGGGTTTACGTTTTGTTTAACGGGCGAATGTATGGTTAAGCCGCTTTTTGAATCTAACACTTCCGAATTGTTGTACATCCTGTTTATCAATTGCATATCATCACCACTGATCGAACTTGTTTTTCCCGAACCTGCAGAAACCAGATCGTAAACAACTTTTTTCAGGTCATTCAATTCATTTTTCATGTCGCGCATTATTTTAAAAATAATTTCTTTATCATGCGCTTCAAATGAACTACCGGCAAACCCGTCGTTTCGCATAACAGCGGGTACATTATTTGAACTGTATTCAGGTAAATATTTTAGTAATACATCGGCATTTATTTCTCTGTTCTTTTCAATTATCGAAACCTGTTCGGCAATATTTTTAAGCTGACGAATGTTTCCGGGCCAAAAATAATTTATTAAAACCTGCTCCGCATCAGTGGTTAAGCGCACCACAGGCATTCGGTATTTTGCCGCAAAATCATTCGCAAATTTTCGGAACAATAAATGAATATCTTCTTTGCGCTCTCGTAAAGGGGGCAAATAAATAGGCACCGTATTTAAACGGTAATAAAGATCGATCCTGAATTTTTTATTTTCAAGGGCCTGATAAAAATTAATATTTGTTGCAGCAACTACCCGCACGTCTGTTTTTTGGGCTTTACTACTTCCAACTTTTATATATTCTCCGCTTTCCAAAACCCTTAAAAGCCTTGCCTGCGTTGATAGCGGTAACTCCCCTACTTCATCCAAAAAAATAGTGCCGCCATTGGCCACTTCAAAATAACCTTTACGCGATTCGGTTGCGCCGGTGAAAGCGCCTTTTTCGTGTCCGAATAATTCACTCTCAATGAGTTCTTCGGGAATAGCAGCGCAGTTGACTTCAATAAATGGTTTTTTAAATCGAGTAGATAGTGCATGAATGGTTTGCGCCACT
>JANYBY010000342.1 GCA_025360565.1 Bacteroidota bacterium | reverse complement strand
TAGGGCGTTTTTGTAAAATAGAATAAATAACTTTTGATTCGATCTCGGCAGGATTGTTGGCACTTGTCATATACACCAAATGGGTTGCGTATTTTAGAATGGAAGGATCGGTGCTAAGATCCACCAGCATTTGTTTATAATTATCGAGCGGTACCAGATCAACGTAACGCTGCCTGATCAATTTTGCAATATACCAGCTTGCCATAACAGCTGCTAAAACTAGAGCAATAATTAAAGTAATGTAACCGCCCTTAGGGAATTTTTCGAGATTGGCAACCAAAAATGCCGATTCAACAATTACATAGGTTGAAATAAACATGTATAAAAACCAATGTGGATATTTTTTAAGGCGCATAAAAAAAGCGAGTAAACGCGACGACATGACCATGCCTAAAATGATGGTTAAACCGTAAGCGGCTTCCATGTTTTTTGATTCTTTAAAAAATAACACAATGGCAATACAACCAAAATACAATAACCAGTTAATACTTGGAATATACATTTGCCCTTTTAATTCGGTAGGATATTTTATTTTTACTTTTGGCCAAAAGTTTAAACGCATTGCCTCGTTTATTAGGGTGAATGAACCACTGATCAACGCCTGGGAAGCAACAACAGTGGCAATTGTGGCAATCGCGATGCCGGCAGGTAAAAACCATTCAGGCATAATTGAGTAAAAGGGATTGGCACCGTTTAATTTTTTACCGTCCATTGAAATTAACCAGGCTGTTTGCCCCATGTAATTTAAAACCAGCATTGATTTTACAAAGATCCAGCTTATACGAATGTTTTTGCGGCCGCAATGTCCCATATCAGAATACAAAGCTTCGGCCCCGGTGGTACATAAAAAAACCGCGCCCAATAACCAAAAACCTTTTGGATAGTTTATTAATAAATTAATGCCGTAATAAGGATTTAAAGATTTTAAAACGGTAAAATCTATGCTTAAACCAATTAATCCCACAAGGCCCAGCATTACAAACCAAACAAGCATTATGGGCCCAAAAAATTTACCAATAAATTTTGTGCCGAATTGCTGAATGAAAAATAAACCGGTAATAATGGCAATAACAATGGGTATAGTATGTATGCCGCTGAATCTTGGAATGAGCCGTAAACCCTCAACTGCAGAGGCTACAGAAATTGGCGGGGTAATAATGCCTTCGCCTATAATACAACAACCGCCGATTATAGCGGGAAAGATAAGCCATTTTACTTTTGCTTTTTTGATCAGCGTGTAAAGCGCAAATATTCCGCCCTCGCCTTTGTTATCGGCCTGCAAAGTAAAGATCACATATTTAATGGTGGTTTGTAAAGTGAGTGTCCAAAACACGAGCGACATACCCCCAAGTATCATTGCAGAATTTACAGGACCATCGCCAACAATGGCTTTCATTACGTAAAGCGGAGAAGTACCAATATCTCCGTAAATAATTCCTAAAGTTACAATTAAGCCGCCGAGTGTTATTTTATTAATGTGGCTGTGATGTTGCGATGCCATTTGGTGGTTTATATAAAACCGAGTCAAAATTACTACAAATAATAGTCACTAATTCACAAATGCGACTAATTATTTTAAGTGGCATACTTGTAAGAGGAAAGCACCTATGAAGGGGGTTAATTTGAAGATGGGAGACTAACCACGGAGATAGGGAGAATACGAAGAAACACGGAGTTTTTTGATAGATTTTTTAACCCTAAGACAGGAAAATACACAGACAGAGTTTATTTCAAAGTTAACCATTGGTAAATTAACTCTGTGTTTTTCTCCGTGGCCTCGGTGTTTCCGTGGTTAGTTTTAGAGAAAGCTATTGGGTAGTTAGCACTAAACCACAATCTCGTCACCTGCAGCATTCAAAAATTTAAATTCCATAAATCCGTAACTGGCCATACTTTGTACTTTAACCCACTGCTTGTATTCCCAATACCATTTCCATTGTAGGCTTTTAAACCATTTTCCTTTTTGAATAAAGGCCTCAATATACGGGTGAATATTTAAGGTGATATTTTTTTGATTTTGTTCCTTTATAATAAAGCGCAAAGTATTCTCAATTTGATCAACAAATAAAATGGCCGGTTGTACTTTGCCCGTACCGCCGCAACTTGGGCAGCTTTCTAAAACTTCCACATTTACTTCGGGGCGCAAACGCTGCCTGGTAATTTGAATTAAACCGAATTTACTTGGCGGTAAAATATTGTGTTTTGCGCGGTCGCTGCGCATTTCATTCTTAAGCGTATCAAATAATAATTTGCGGTTTTCGGCACTGTTAAGATCTATAAAGTCGATCACAATAATGCCGCCCATATCACGCAGTTTTAATTGGCGCGCCACCTCTTTGGCTGCTTCCATATTAACTTCCATAGCGTTTTGTTCTTGCGTATGATCGCTTTTTGCACGGTTGCCGCTGTTAACATCAACCACATGCAACGCCTCGGTATGCTCTATCACTAAGTAAGCACCGCTTTTCATGTGAATGGTTTTACCAAACAAACTCTTGATTTGTTTTTCTATTCCATACGAATCAAAAATGGGAAGCTTGCCGCTGTATAATTTTAAGATATCAAGTTTATCGGGGGCAATGGTTTTTATATACGTTTTCAGGTCTTCATAAATACCTTGCTCATTTACATGAATTGCATTGAAAGAAGCATTTAAAAAATCGCGTAAAATTACGCTTGTCCTGTCAACCTCACCCAAAACACGTAATGGGGGAGAGCCTGTTTTAAGTGCCAGGTAACATTCGTCCCAACGCTTTATCAAATCATTCAAATCTCCTTCTAATTCGGCAACCGACATGTTTTCGGCAACCGTGCGCACAATTACACCAAAATTTTTGGGTTTAATAGTTTGCATGAGTTCTTTTAAGCGCGACTTCTCATCAAAATTCCTGATCTTAGAAGAAACGGAGATCTTATCGGAAAAAGGAATTAAAACAAGGTATCGGCCGGCTAAACTTATTTCGGTGGTAACACGCGGACCTTTTGCACTAATGGGTTCTTTGGCAACCTGTACCAAAATATTGCTCCCAGATTTAATGATCTCGTTAATTTTCCCATCCTTTTTTATGTCGTGCTCATTTTTAAAATACATGAGATTGCTAACGGTTTGTTTTCCGTTCTGAGTTTGCTCAGCATATTTTATAAGGGAGTTGGCCTGCGGGCCGAGATCGAGATAATGTAAAAAAGCATCTTTTTCGTATCCTACATCTATAAAGGCGGCATTAAGGCCTGTCATAACCTTTTTTGCCCTTCCCAAATAAATATCGCCTACCGCAAACTTCGAATTGTTTTTTTCGCGGTGTAATTCAACTAAACGTTTGTCGTTTAATAAAGCAATTACAACTTCGTTAGGCGTAGAATTAATTATTAATTCCTGATTCACGCTTAAAATTTTGGACTGCCTAGCAGACAGTTAAGTTTATAAAATTTACCCCTAATAATTTAGAATTTTTTCCGCGAAAAATTGTCCGCGTACCTTAAAATAAATTGCAGGGTAAAATAATTGGGTAATAACCAAAACGCAAAAAGGAAAAACCCTTGCGTTTTAGAATTAATAATTAAAATAATTGGCTACGAGCCTATTATTTTTTCTTATGACGATTTTTTCTCAAACGTTTTTTGCGTTTGTGAGTCGCCATTTTATG
>JANYBY010000326.1 GCA_025360565.1 Bacteroidota bacterium | reverse complement strand
GTAATTAAAGTTACCGAAATGAAATAAGAAAAATCGGCCACAATGAACAGTAAAAAGTTTTTGTTCTTTAAAGTTTGCCTTAATGCACTTTTGAGAGGCACAGCGCTCGGCACACCTTTGCAGTATTTTTTTTCATCGATCACTAAAACGGTTATCAACATAAAAACTGCTGCCAGAGCCGCAAAAATAAATACAGTCATTTGTAAAGCGTTTATTTTTGATCCTACCGCAAAATTAGTTTGAATAAGGTCTGTTAAATTAAACGCGTTCGAGGCAATACCTATTCCAAAAACATACCCAACAGATTGCCAGGTAGCCAATTTTATCTTTGCCTCTGAATCTACCGCCAATTCAGGTAACAAGGCGTTATAAGGGATAATATAGGTGGTGGAAGAAACATAAAACCCGATCAATGTAAAGATCAACCAATAAATATTTGAGGCGCTTTCCGTTTTTTCTAAAGGATAAAAAACTAAAAAACAAAACACCAACGAAGGTACAATTGCCCATTTCATTAAAGGAATTCTGCGGCCTTTAGGATTTTTGCTCGTGTCGCTAAATTGTGCTATTAAAGGATCATAAACAGCATCAATCAATCTTCCACCTGCTGTTATAAGTGCAATGGCGTTAAAAATACCGAAGACTGCGATCTGTGTTATTAAATTGGGTAAACCGCTCGTGGCAGGGGGCAAATATAAATAAACCAAAATTACGCCGATCAAATTGATCATAATGCTCCAGCCCATCATTCCGCAGGCATAAGCTAACTGAATCCCTAAAGGTAACTTTTGTGAACGCATTCAAACAGTAAATATAACCAAACTAAAAATCAACCTTATAATAAAACAAAGGTAAAAAGCCCAGTTGGTATTCTTCTTTAATAGGATTGCCGGGGTTATTCGGATCAGGGGCATAAGTTAAACCTAATACATTTTTTACGTTTAAAAGATTTACCAGGTCAAAAGCAATTTCCTGCGTTATTTTTTTGGAACTCACTTTGTAGCCTATCTTCATATCAAATCTAAAATAATCTCTAAATTGTAATGTATTCCTTAAAGAATCTATTTCAACCATGTGCCCTACAGCGTTAGATGCGGTTTCGTTTACCGGCGAGTAGCGCCTGCCCCCTGCTCTTGTTATTTTTCCCGATAAAGTAAAAACCTTTCTTCCGCTTTTTCCAATTTTAAATTCTTTTCCCCCAACAACGTTCGCAATAAAATTACCATTGTAATCCGTGTTGCGCTCCACGCCATCGCTGCCTTTGTAACGCGATTGATAAACGCACGCAGTAAATAAAAAGAAAAAAGATCTGTCAAAAAATTTCTCTAAAGTAAACTCTACTCCCGCATTATATCCAGTACCTTTATTCACCAGCTTTCCGGGATAAGGCGGATCAAACATATTACCCTGATTCAATAACGAATAAGATGAACGCATGGTATCAACCGGAACATTGCTCAGCATTTGATAATAAGTCTCAACAATTATACGCGACGATTGTTTTATCTTCTTTTCATAGCCCATTACAAAATGCTGCGCGCGCGTAAATCCTAAATTTGTGTTGGGCATTTGGTATTTGTTTGTGGCGGGATCTATAACCTGGTGAAAATAGATGTAATTAGGCTGCATTTGGCTGTGCATACCGTAACCAAAACTAAACCATTGTGTATTCGCAAAATTCCAGCGTAAACCAAGCCTCGGTTCAACAGACGAGCTTCCGTTCAAAGTTAAATACTGCCCATGCAAACCAATATTAATAGCCACTTTTTCGCTGGGCTTGTATTTTACTTGAATAAATGGTTGAAGTAAAACCGTGTTGCCCAAATAATTTTCGCGCACATCCCATTTATTTACAGATTCAACCATGTTGCTGTCGCGTAAATTAAAAAGTAAATATTCGGCAATTACACCGGTTTTTAAACTGGTTTTGGCATTAAATTTATGTGTAAGGTTAGAGTTGACAGAATACTTGCCAAACCTAAAAATATAACGCGTTTTCGGGAAAATGGTATCGGTAACATAGGTTACTTTGTTCCGGTAAAAAATATCGTCCTTAACAACAACCTCTTGTCCATATGCAGAAAGAGTAGTTTTGATAAGTGTTTTTTCTTTTATGGACTTAGAATGAGAAAAGCCCACAACGCCCATAGAAGTTTGCAAAAACTGATCGCGGTCGTTATCGCCATACAATTCAATTTCCTTATATGTTTTATCGCTCAGTTTAACAAAAATACTGCTGGTGCCGCCAATGGCAAACAGCGAAAAGTTCCCTGCTTTTTTTGTGGGAAAATTTAATTTAAATGAAGCGTCTTGGTATGCAGGTACGGCCGAGGTTCCAATAGGTATATGGGCGCCTTCCAAAATTTTTAAAGTGGAATAAC
>JANYBY010000323.1 GCA_025360565.1 Bacteroidota bacterium | reverse complement strand
ATGCGTTGGGGCTTCGGCAACTATAACCGCAAACGGTGCAACATCCTATACATGGCAGCCGGGGAATATACTTACTGCAACAGCAGTAGTGAACCCAACCATTACAACTATTTATACAGTTACAGGTTCAAATGGAATTTGTGGCAGTGCAAGTACAACATTAAGTTTAATTGTTAATCCGCTTCCTGCAAATGTAACGGCGTCGGTTAGCGGTGTAATAAGTTGTGCTACTCCATCCGTAAATTTATTTGGCAGCACAACATCAACTAATGTAAGTTATTTGTGGAACGGACCGGGAGCTTATACTTCGGCGGTGCAAAACCCAACAGGCATAGCCATTCCGGGCACTTATACATTTATAGTAAATACCATTCCTGGCGGATGTGCGTCGAGCGCTACAGTTACCGTGTTAACCAATTCATCCATACCAACTGTAACAGCAACACAAATAGGAACCATTACTTGCGGAAATCCTTCGGCTACATTAACGGCCGCCTCATCAGCAACTAATCCCGGTTATAATTGGTCAGGCCCATTAAGTTTTACCAGCACTTCGCAAACAGTTACTATTACTAACGCGGGCACATACACACTAACGGTTACCGACCTGACGAGCAATTGTCCGGCCAGCACAGTAATAACTGTTTTAGCAAACACCAATGTCCCTATTACTGCGACCATCATTCCTGCCACTTGTAACGGCACAGTTGCCAATAACAACGCTGAAATAATTGTTGCGGGATTCGGTGCGGGAGATAAATATTCTTTTGTTGCAGGTCTTACCTACACAGGCGGGGCAACTTACGCAACAGCTACGGTAATACCGGTTGGCGGTATATTAACCAACACCTTAAATAATCCGGTATCTATTAAACCATATACCTTAAGATTATTCGGGGCCAACGGTTGCTTTAAAGACACAACGTTATTCCTTGATCCTACATCGTGTTTAACGAATACTGTTTTCGGCATTGCGAAGGCCGTTAGTACACCTTCATTAAAATTAGACGGATCGTACGATGTAAATTATGTGGTGGTAGTTAAAAATAGAGGTGTGCAGGCATTGAATAATGTACAGCTCACCGAAAATTTATCCAACACATTCCCTCTTCCAACCATTTTCAGTATTACAAGTATGCCGGTGGTTACAACGCTTGGTTCAAGCATAACCATTGATCCGACATTTAATGGAGGTCTGCAGCCTATATTAACCGGCACTACAAGCAGTTTACCTCCCGGACAAGTGGATACCATCAAGTTTTCGCTGAATATAAAAGCGAACGGAAAATTTGGTCCGTTCAACAATACGGTATTAGGTTTTGCATCGCCAACGCTGGGTATTGTGTTTGGAGATTCATCCAACACCGGTATTGAACCCGATCCGGACCTGGATGGAAATCCGACCAACAATAATTTACCAACGGTATTAAATTTACCGCCAAACATGTTCTTTGGGTTAACTAAAGTTGGAACTGTAAGTGAACGATTACCGGATAACACTTTTGATATTTCGTACACAGTAACTGTGCATAATTTGGGTAATGATACCCTTACAAACATTTCGGTGAAAGATAGTTTATTTGCAAAAACCATCCGACAGCCTGCAACATATACTATGAAATCAGCACCTGTTGCAAGCGGCGGTTTAATTGCAAATACATTCTACAATGGCAACAGTGACATTAACCTTGTCGTCGCAGCTCAAAGTAAAATGCCGCCCGGCACGGTTAACTCGATCGAATTTGTGATCAATGTAAATCCTGATACAATAACTGTGGTGAGAAACAGCGCTTACGGAAATGCGATTAATTCTACCAGCATTGCAGTATCAGATACTTCTAATAATGGAAATGATCCCGATACGAATGATAATGGCGTATGGAATGAGCCGGCAGATAATGTGCCTACTGTTCTTACCTTAAATAATTTTACATTATTTATTCCGGGAGGTTTCTCTCCTAACGGTGACGGTAAAAATGATCTGTGGGTTATTAACGGCTTGCCGGTTGAAAATACACTAACCATTTACAACCGTTGGGGAAATAAAATTTACAAGAAAACAGATTACGATAATACATGGGGCGGTTATCCGAACGTATCGGGAACTTTAGGCAACGAAAAACTACCGCAAGGCACGTACTACTATATCATAGAATTTAAAGACGGAACAAAAGCGATGAACGGATTTGTGGTATTACAGTATTAATTTGAACAACGAAATTTAAAATGAAGAAACTAATAAATAAAACAAAAATAATTACAACAGTTGTAATTATTTTATTTGCGGCAAGTGGCAAAGCACAATTTGATTACTTGTTTACGCAATATATGTTTAACGAAACATTTATCAATCCGGCTTACGTTGGCAGTAAAGAGGCCATGAGCGCAACGCTGGCTCACAGGCAGCAATGGGTTAATTTTCCGGGCAGGCCAATCACCACGTCATTTGCGGTGCATGGACCTTTAATGGGAAATAAAATGGGCCTTGGCTTAAGTGTTTTAAATGAAAAAATTGGCGTGTTAAATCAAAATCTTATTTATTTAAATTATGCTTACAGGATCAAGACGGGTGCAAAAAGTACGTTGGCCCTTGGTTTAATGGGCGGAATACATAACCAAGTAAATAAATTTACAGATCTGAAAACAAATAATGATGGAACAACGGATGTGCAGTTTTCAAATTCGCCAAGTACTATTGCACCAAATTTTGGCACAGGACTTTACTTTAACACCAAAACGTTTTACGCCGGGCTTTCAATTCCAAGAATGGTTAACGATCAGGTAACATTTGCAACTAATGGTGCGGTACAATTAAATACAAAATTGGAGCCGAAAAAATTTACCTATTATTTTACCATTGGTAACGTTTTTAAATTGAATGAGAATTTAAAATTAAAAACACAAACCATGTTGAAAGCGGTAATTGGCGCGCCGGTTCAGTTTGACTTGAACGCAAACTTTTTAATTAAAGAAAAAGTGTGGGCCGGTTTGGCTTATCGTAGTGGTTCGGCAGCATCAGCAATGGTGGGCTTACAAATATCTCCACAATTTTTAGCGAGTTACTCCTACGATTATTCGATCAATTCTATTCAAAAATATTCAATGGGATCGCACGAAATCGTTTTAAGTTATTTATTCAGCTTTAAAGGTAAAAAAGTTGTAACCGCCAGATATTTTTAATTGCAGAACAAATCACTACAAATGAAAAACACAAAACAAATATTTTTCTATATTTTTCTTAGTCTCTCTATGGTATCCTTTTCGCAAAGCGGTACTATAAAAAAAGCAAATAAACTTTACAGCGTGCAGGAGTATGCCATGGCCATTCCGTTATATGAAAAAGCAATTAAAAAAGACAGCTCGAATACATTGCTTCTTACAAAACTAGGCGATTGTTATCGTTTAACAAATAATGCGCAAGGACAATTATTATGTTACGGTGGATTGATCCGTTTTGGCAAGGCAGAACCAATACATAAATTGTATTATGGTCAAGCTCTAATGGAAAGCGGACAAAAAGAACAGGCCAAAACTTATTTTGATGAATACACAGCCGATAACAGAGGAAAAGACCTGGCTTCGTCGCTTGCAAAAGCAAAGCAGTATTCAAAAAATGCCGACGCGTATAAAGTAGAATTTTGCGGATTCAATTCACTTCAAAGCGATTTTTGCGCGGTTAATTTTAACAGCACAGTTGTATTTGCTTCAACACGAAACAAAACAAAATGGATAAATACCAAGCATGGGTGGACGAACGACAGCTATTCGAATTTATATACAACCGAAAAATCGAGCGGCATTGACCTGAAGCCAAAAGTATTTATGAACGATCTGGATTCAAAATTTAATGATGGCCCGGTTTGTTTTTCGAAAGATTTTAATACCGTTTATTTTACACGAAATAACTATGGTAAAAAAACATTGAGTAAGGAAGGCACTTATAAATTAAAAGTATTTGAGGCTACCATGAATGTAAATGGATTTGAAAGCGTTACCGTTCTTCCGTTCAACAACAACGACTACAACAGCGCACACCCTAGTCTTTCGAATGATGGAAACACATTGTATTTTACTTCCGATATGGAAGGCGGAAAAGGCGGCATGGATATTTACATGTGTAAAAAAGGAACGGATGGCGTGTGGGGAACTCCGGTTAA
>JANYBY010000195.1 GCA_025360565.1 Bacteroidota bacterium | reverse complement strand
GTTATTTCCCACCACTAAATTATCGTTCAAATACGTGTTGCTTACATTTTGGCTTGCAACATTTACAATATTAATTTGTTTTGAAACTTTAAGTACTGCATTATTAAAATTGAGCTGAGGGCTTGTATTCACTATTAAATTGCCTGCTTCAACATAACTACCGGTAAAGTTTACAGACGAATTATTAATGAATAAAGAATGGTTTTTATCCGTTCTTATCATGCCAATATTCCAATTACCACCGCTAATAATAAAATCTGAAGCAACTTTGCCCGGGCTTATATAGCCGGGAGTAAGATTATTATTGTTATTGAACTCAAAAACAACATCCGAAGTAAAAGCATAATTATCTAAAAGATTATTGAATGCATTTTTAATTATTAATCTGGCGTTATTAGAAGCTTTACTGAAAAAAATGCTTTTCTGCGTGTTAATTGAGAGGTTCTGTAAGCTTGATTGGTCGGGAATTGTGACTGAAATGAGATTGTTTCCGCTATTATTATCAAAAATTGCCGAACTATTGCTGTTTGGCACCTGCCCCGAAGCCGCTCCCCCTGAACTTAAACTCCAATGATTTGCATCATTAAAATTGCCTGAACCGCCCACCCAGTAAAGGGTTTGTGACCTTAAAGAGGAGAAAATAACCAGTAAAAAGAATAAATGTAAGCGTCTCATGTAAAACTAATACGAAGCTAAACCTTAATTGGTTACTAATATACGGAAGAAAAAGGACTTAATCAACACTTTTGGTGTGTGAAACTATGCTTTTAATAAGTTAATTTAGTGTTTCAATGACTGAAGGAAAAGAGAAAAATCCATGGCAAACGTTAAAAAGCGAGGTTAAATTCGAAACTCCGTGGATTACTGTTACCAAACACGACGTTTTAAACCCTGCGGGGAAGCCCGGTTTATATGGTTCGGTGAGCTTTAAAAACCTGGCCATTGGCATTTTGCCATTGGATAAAGACCTGAACACCTGGCTGGTAGGACAATGGCGCTACCCTTTAAACAAATATAGCTGGGAAATTATTGAAGGCGGTGGTCCGCACGGCGTTAATCCTATAGCATCGGCAAAGCGCGAATTGAAAGAGGAGGCCGGCATTATTGCCAATAAATACACTTTGCTTTGCAATATGCATACCAGCAATTCGGTTACGGATGAATATTGTTTTATTTACCTGGCGCAAGAATTAGAGATTGCAAACGCCGAACCTGAAGAAACGGAAGACCTTCAGATCAAAAAACTGCCTTTTAAAAAAGCTTACGATATGGTGATGAACGGAGAAATTACAGATTCGCTGAGCATGGTAGCCATTTTGAAAACAAAGATATTATTAGATGAAAGGCTATTATAGTTAATTACCTGACATACACTTAATGGTATTTGAATTTCGAAAATGGTATTACAAAATTTGCCTGAAAATTGTGATAATGAAAAAAGAAGGTGGATTTTTTTTACGGGCAACTGACGTGTAATGCTGCGCCAGGGATGCGAAGGGTTTAGCTCTTTTTTGTGCAGCACGGCAAAAACCCAGTGGGTTTTTTGAGCGGGCAAGTGTGTGAGCAAACAAAAAAAGCCGAAGCGAAGCGGAGCCCGAAGCAGCCCGCCCGCCTGCCCGCCGAAATATATTATGCAGGCGGGGGCGCCCAAATAATTAAAAAATTCATTTGGTGATGATTAATTGACAGATGGACGGTTAAAATGGAAATTATGTAACCTATTTAACCAAATTTATAAATTGAAGAATAAATAATATTAATAATTTTACGTTTTATAAAAAATGAAAGATCTAGTACAGAATTTTACCGCTCAATTAAAGGAAGCGAAACACATTGCCGATAAAGCAATTATTTCTTCTTCAAAAAATATTCAAAATATTGTTGTTACTGGATTAGGTGGATCAGGAATTGGCGGCACCATTCTTTCTGAATTAATTTCAGATTCTTGCAAAGTGCCTATTGTAATTAATAAAGATTATTCTTTGCCTGCTTTTGTTAACGAGCATACTTTGGTAATTGTTTCAAGTTTTTCGGGAAATACAGAAGAAACAGTAAGTGCCATGCAACAAGCAATGGCTAAAAAAGCGCAAATTGCTTGTGTAACAAGCGGCGGAAAAATTTTGGAAATTGCCAAACAACATCAGTTCGATTTTATTGAAATTCCCGGCGGAAAATCGCCACGCGCGTGCATCGGATATTCGTTGGTTCAATTGATAAAAATTTTAGAAGCAAAAGGTTTTGCATCAAACACTTTATTTTCTGATCTTGAAAAAACAATTGAGTTGTTGAGTAAAGAAAATGCCGCAATAAAAACCGAAGCGGAAATTGTCGCAAAAAAATTATTAAATAAAATAACCGTTATTTATTCTTTAGGCAGTTGCGAAGGCGCTGCCGTAAGATTCAGGCAGCAAATAAACGAGAATAGCAAAATGCTTTGCTGGCATCACGTTTTTCCGGAAATGAACCATAACGAATTGGTTGGCTGGACCGTTAAAAATGAAAATATAATTGTAGTTACCTTTCACACATCATTTGATTTTAAGCGTACCGTAAAAAGATACGAAGTGTGTAAACCCATTTTCGAAAAATATTCGAGCGGTGTTATTGATATTACTGCCAAGGGAAATTCTAAATTAGAGCAGTTCTTTTATTTAATAAATATCGGTGATTGGATCAGCTGTTATTTGGCCGACCTCAAAGGGATCGACGCCGTTGAGGTAAAAGTGATCGATCATTTAAAAAGCGAACTGGCGAAGTTTTGAGACACGAATTAGCACGAATTAACACTAAACCAAAAAGATAAATGTCATGCTGACGAAGGAAGCATCCGTTCCAATCCATAGGTTTCCAAAGAACAGATCCTTCGTACCTCAGGATGACGGATTCCTTTTTTATAAAACAATTCAGCTTTGCGTAAATTTGTGTTAATTCGCGTCTTTAACATTGCAAAATAAACAGATCATATTCGAAGACTTAGGCCTGATGGATTACAAAGCCTGCTGGGAATATCAGGAAAAATTATTCAATGATGTTGTAGCACAAAAAATTGCCAACCGCGATTTGCCGGAAGAAAAAAGAATTCTCACAAAAAATTATTTACTGTTTGTAGAACATCCGCACGTTTACACGATGGGGAAAAGCGGGGATGAAAAAAATTTATTGGTGAACGAAAAACAATTAAAGGAAAAATCGGCAACCTATTATAGAATTAACCGCGGCGGAGATATTACTTATCACGGACCCGGACAATTGGTTGCTTACCCCATTTTAGATCTTGATAATTTTTTTACCGATATACATAAGTACCTGCGTTTTTTGGAAGAAACAATTAGTTTAACCTTAAAAGAATACGGCATTGAAAGCGGGCGTGTAAAAGGTGAAACAGGGGTTTGGTTAGATGCAGAAAATAAATTAAAAGCGCGTAAAATTTGCGCCATGGGCGTGCGCTGCAGCCGTTGGGTAACGATGCACGGTTGGGGCTTTAACGTAAACAGCGATCTTAATTATTTTAATAATATCATTCCCTGCGGCATTAGCGATAAAGCTGTTACAAGTTTAAACAAAGAATTGGGCCGCGATGTTGACATGACCGAAATAAAAGAAAAACTGAAAAATAATTTTTACAAATTGTTTGGGGCGGAGTTGGTTTAGAAAATTCTATTTTCTTAATTAATTCTTTGTCGATCAACTCATACCCTGTTTTCAGATTATTTCCGAGTTCGCTTTATTTTTTTATCGGGATTTTGTTTCGTGTGAAAAACAGCCGACACTATAATTTGTTTTTCAAAAACCTCATAATTAATTACGTAAGGAAAGCGCGACACAACCGCCTCGTGAATGTGAGCGAATTTAACTGGAAAAAGCAACGGATTTTCTTTGATCAACCCAAGAAGATGAAAAATTTCCTCTTCAAATTTAAAACCCAATCCGAATTGCTTTTTATTATAGTACAAACACGACTCCGATATTTCAGAGATCGCTTGTTCAAGAATAATAATTTTGTAAGAAGGCACCTTTAAAGGGAATATTTTTCTTTTATACGTTTACGGGTCTCAGTGATAGAATAACCTTTTATTTTACCGGCTTTATACAACGCAGATCTTTTAAGAACCTCTTTTTGCTGCTCTTCCGTCAATAAACTTGAATTATTTTGGCGGTAAACCTCTAAAAGCTGATAAACCACTTCAAGCACTTTTGTATCGGCTTCGTCAATATATTTATGCACTTTTGAACGAATAGCTGTGGTAGTCATATCTGAATTTATTTGATGATAAAGATAGTAATTTTTAGTTAAATTATTATGAGGTTTTTCAGCTTTCCCCTCATTCCTTTATAATTTTTTCGTTTTTAAATAAGAGACCTTTATCAAATAATTGTAAAAAGTAAATGCCTGGCGGGAGTTCTTTAATATCTATGGTATTTTTTTGCTCAGCAAAAATTAACTCTTCTTTCTTAACAGTTTCCCCTAGAGCATTTACAACTTTTAAATTAATTGGTTTGCGGTTGGTATTTGTATTATCAATATAAATTAAACCCTTTGTTGGGTTAGGATAAATACTTAAGCCTTCACTTTTATTTTTTATTTCGTTTAAACCAATTTGGCTTTGGCAAAATAAAATACTACTATCACATCCAGTGCTATCGTATTTTACAAAAAAGAAAGGGTTTGGTGCGGTGTTGAAGAGCTGAAGTGCAGCCAACCAATCCCCATTTGCTGCTAAATTTATTGAGTTTATTTTTTGAAAATAAAATTGTGTTGGATTTGTGCTGTAGTTGTAAGTTCTATTCCACTTTACAGTTCCATTTGGACTAATTATAGTTATTCTGCATGGATTTTGAGGGGGGTGATTATTTAGGATTGCAGTGTCAATCCCACCACCTGCTAAAATGTCCCCATTCTTTAGTTCTTTTACGCAAGTAAACCCGTTATACGGTGAAAGTGTATCAAAATTGTTTATTTGCCAATTGAGTATGCCGGGCGTGTTAATGTCGAATTTTATAATAAATGATTTTGTTAGATTCTGCGTGCCTAACATTTGAGGGTAAATCCGTCCACCGACGG
>JANYBY010000186.1 GCA_025360565.1 Bacteroidota bacterium | reverse complement strand
ATTATTTCGGAAAGCTTATTAATGAGCTTGTCGTTTTTTATATGTTCCAGTTCCTCCGCTATTTCATGCACCTCATCCCATCCAAAGCCAAGTTCTTTTGCAAGATAAGTTTCCCATATCCTATGCCTTCTTACTATTGCCAACGCTTCTTTAGCACCCTGAACAGTTAGTCTGCTGCCATAGGATTTTTCATAGATCACCAACTTTAGTTCGTGCAGTTTTCTTACCGCTTCGGTAACAGTAGCCGGACTAATTTGAAGTTTATCCGCCAACATATGATTGCTCACCATTGACTTATTATCAGAAGAAAGGTTGTAAATGGTTTTCAAATAGTTTTCGATTGTTTCAGGTCTCATAAAATACATTTTAGGTAAGCCAAAAATAATAATTATAATTCATTAAATTGTATTCACCTTTGTTAAAATTGAGCAACAATGAAAAAGAGAAGTTTAAGCCTGAGTGTGCTCGTTTTATTTGTTCTTATCATATCCTGCACCAAACTTTTGCCACCGGTACCAAAAAATGACGAAGTTTTAGCCGGCACAATTCCCGGTTTATCACCGCAACATGAAAAAGAACATCTTAAAGGGGATGAAGCTTTCGGAAGAATTTTTAGTAAAGAAGATGGCCTTGGGCCAATATTTGTTCAAGCTTCTTGTTCTAATTGCCATATAGAGAACGGCAAAGGGCATCCTTCAACCGAATTAACTCGTTTTGCAAATGTAAACGGTACGGTAATAGATTATCTTTTAAGCAAAGGCGGCCCTCAATTACAGCAACATTCCATCTCAGGTTATTCTGCTGAAGTTTTACCGGCTGAGGCCAACGTGTTTAGCAAGCGCGTTGCCCCGGCAGTAATGGGTTTAGGTTACATTGCCGCTGCCGATGATCAATCGATTTTAAACAACGCCGATCCTAACGATGCAAATGGAGATGGCATATCGGGAAGAGTTAATTATGTAAACCCAACCAATTTTTTTACTTCTTTACCAATTCACATCGCCAATAACGGACAATACATTGGGCGTTTCGGAAAAAAAGCAGAGAAGGTAACAATTCAGGATCAAGTTGTGTTCGCGTTAAAACAAGATATAGGAATTACTTCTGATTTTGATATGCAGGATCTGTATAATATTCAGTTTGGAAATAATACCGGCGACAATGTTCCCGACCCTGAAGTTTCATCGGGCTTTGTAAATAATCTGGTATTTTATTTAAGAACTTTAAAAGCTCCTCCGCGCAGAAATACATTTGATGCGGATGTAATTGCAGGAGAAAATTTGTTTACTCAGATCGGTTGTGCAAGTTGTCACCTGCCAACATTTACAACTGCAACGTCCGATATTTTCGCCTTAAGTAATAAAGTTTTTCATCCTTATTCCGATTTTTTGTTGCACGACATGGGACCATTATTGGATGACGGATATATTGAAGGAACCGCCGCAGGATTTGAATGGAGAACCCCACCGCTTTGGGGAATTGGATTAGCAAAAAATTCGCAAGGAGGTAAACTATTTTTGTTACACGACGGAAGAGCAACAAGTTTTGAGGAGGCAATTTCTTTTCATGGAGGTGAAGCTGCAAGCCGGCGAACCGCATTTGGTGCATTATCTCAGCCGGAAAAAGATCAAGTCATTAAATTTTTAGGATCTCTGTAATGGAACGACGAAGTTTTATTAAACAGTGTTCGGTGTTTTGCGCAAGCGGAATTGGGCTTTCTTTATTAATGCAAAGCTGTGGCTCCGTACATTACGCAACTTCAAGTATTGAAACAAATAAAATTAAGATCACTAAAACAGAATTTATTGATGCAAAAAAAGTAGAAAGAAAATTTGTAGTGATCAAGAATGACAGATTTCCCTTTCCTATTTGTTTGTACAAAAAAAACAATGCATATGCAGCAGTTTATATGGAGTGTTCACATCAGGGTTGCGAATTACGGCCTAACAAAACGTCTTTGGTTTGCCCTTGCCATGGCAGCGAATTTTCAACCGAAGGAAAAGTGTTAAGTCCGCCGGCCGATAAAGACCTTAAACAATTTAAAGTAATTACGGATAATGAATACATTTACATTGAAATATAAGTTATTTACTTTTTTTATTTTACTTTTTTTTGCGGTCACAACCAATGCGCAAAAAGACAGTTCGTTCATAAAAAGAATTTCCGCCGACACTTCAAAATTAAAAATGAATCTGGACGCGGTTTATAATCGTCCTTTTTTACAAATGGGTAAATTGCCTATTGCCCTGGGAGGATACATGGAAATAAATACAAATTACTCCGGGACAAACGGCGTTGCCGACGGATTCTCTTTTCAATTTAAACGTCTTACTATGTTTATGGCCTCAACCATTACAAAAAAAATAAAATTTCTTTCTGAACTTGAATTTGAAGATGGCACAAAAGAAATTAATATTGAATTTGCTGCAGTTGATTTTGAATTTCATCCGCTACTCAATTTACGCGGCGGAATAGTAATGAATCCAATAGGCGCCTTTAATCAAAATCACGATGGTCCTAAATGGGAATTTGTTGAAAGGCCTCTTTCTGCAACGCAACTGCTTCCTGCTACATGGTCAAATGCGGGTTTTGGATTGCATGGAAAATTGTACCGATCCAACTGGGTGTTTGCCTACGAAGCCTATCTTACAAATGGTTTTGATGAAACTATTATTTCAAACACAAAAGGAAAAACTTTTTTACCGGCAACAAAACAAAACAGAGATAGATTTGAAGATAATTTTAGCGGGGAGCCGATGCTCACCGGAAAATTTGCATGTAAAAGAAGAAGATTTGGTGAAATTGGATTTTCATACATGGGAGGCGTTTACAACAAATATCAAATGGCGGGCGTTATAATTGATACGAAAAGGAAAGTAAATGTATTTGCCATTGATATAAACAGCACTTTACCTAAACTAAACACAATGCTAATAGGAGAGTTTGCCTGGGTAATGGTGGATATGCCTGCGGCTTACATTCAGAATTATGGGAAGCAGCAACATGGAGGTTATTTGGATATTATTCAGCCGATCTTAAAACGAAAAATATTTGGCTGGGAAAAAGCATCTTTAAATTTAGCATTTAGAACAGAGTATGTTGATTGGAATGTTGGATCGTTTGATGTTACCGGAGATAAAATATACGAACATGTATTTGGCATCGTTCCGGGGATCAGTTTTCGTCCCTCAGCGCAAACGGTTCTTCGATTCAATTATCGTTATCAATGGCAAAGAGATCTTTTAGGAAATCCAGCCACAAGAACCGCCGCCATTCAATTTGGTATAAGTACTTATTTTTGAAATGTTATTTAACAATTCTCTTAATACTCGCCAAACATTAACCGCAGAAACTTTGGGTGAATACACAAACAAATTATAGCTGTTATATCTTGAATTAAATTTTTATACCAATTACCAGTACATCATCCAATTGGTCGTATTTACCTTTCCAATTATAAAAATAGTCGTCTAATAATTGGCTTTGTTCTTTCAATGGTTTTGAAGCATTAGATAATAATAACGCTTTAAAACTTTTGGTTGTTAACTTTTTATTTTTTTCACCGCCAAACTGATCACTATATCCATCGGTATAAAGATAAATGCAATCTCCCTTTTGCAATGGAAAATTGTTGTTAATAAATTCAAACTCATCAGATGTATAACCACCAATAGCAGATTTTGTAGGGGCAATCGTTATCGGCTCGTTATTCCGGATAATAAATAAAGGGCGGTTAGCTCCGGCGTATTGCAATTGTAAATTTTTCAGATCAAACGAACAAAGAACAATGTCCATACCATCTTTATTTGTAGTTTGCTTGTCGTTTTGCTTTAATCTTTTCTTCAAAGATCCATTTATGGATGATAATATTTTTGATGGCTGTAATATTCCGCGTTCAAGTACGCTATTGTTCAATTCATAACTACCGATCATACTCATAAATGCGCCGGGAACTCCATGACCGGTACAATCCGCGGCAGCCACTAAAACATTATTTTCTGTTTGATTAAACCAATAGAAATCGCCGCTCACCACATCTTTTGGTTTATATAAAACAAACATCTCGGCAAAATGCTTTTCAATTTCTTTTGTTTCCGGCAAAACAGCACGTTGAATGTTTTGGGCATAGTTGATGCTATCCTGAATTTCCTTTTTCTGAATTTCGATCTCATTTTTTTGTCGTTCCAATATTTTATTCGCTTTTTGCTTTTGACGATAATTTCTAACGATCGCTATTAAAAATAAACTCATGATGGCAAAGCCGCCCATAAAAAAATTCCGGATAAGGGCTTGCTTTTCCCCTTCCTGCTTTGCCAACGCGTCCTTTTCGGCCTGTTTTACTTTTAGGGCATTCTCTTCTTGTTCAAACTTTAGTTTAGCATCCAACTCGGTTAAAGCACCTTGCTGTCCGGTTCTTTCAGAGCTATCTTTATAAATGATGTATTTTTTAAAGCAAGTTATCGCTTTAGGGTACTCCATATTCTTCTCATATATGTTACCACCCAATTTATTTCCTAATACCAAACTCAAAAGATCTTTGGTGCCGGCAACTGTATCCAATAAATTATCTAATTCTTTAGCTGAACTCTTGTAATCTTTCAAGGCTGCATACGTTTCCGCGATAAAATATTGCAATAACCATTTTCTATTTAATACATTATATTCTTTAAATAAATTATACGACCGCTTGTAGTTAACCATTGCACTATCATATACCTTCATGTTACGATAAATATTTCCTAAATAGCGGTAAGCATCCGGGTAACCAATACGATCGCCTGCTTTAATAAAATAATTTAAGCTGATCCTTCTAAAATAAATTGCGCTATCAAATTGTTTTAACGCGCCGTATGCATTCCCTATCCAGCCGGAATATTCCCCTAAAGTTCCAATATCTTCTTTTCGCTTGGCTAACACATAATTATACGCGGGTATAAAATTTTTAAGAGCTGTTGTATAATCCTTATTATTGAATGAATACCAGGCCAATAAATATTGCCCGGTGCTTAATGCTGCCAGATCATTTGCCTTTTTGCTGTACTCATTGCCTATCTTTTGCTCTTCAATGGCCTTGCCCAACATATTATAAACTGAAAAAATATTGCCTCGTAAATTATACGATAGTGCAATGATTCGATCATCCTTTTTTTGTTCGCCAAGTTTTCTCATTTCCTGACAAATTGAAAATGCTTCAATTCCCCTGTTGTTTTCGGTGTAATATGCTATCTTCCGGCCAAGTAATTGCTGACAAAAATTGGTTAAATTACTCTTGATCCCAATATCATAAGCTTCATCAATTAATTTAACGGCAACATCAAATGGCGGGCGAGGCCATGAAAATGTATAGGCAACAACATCTTTTAATTTTGTAGTATCGTTGATCGTCTTATCTTTTAAACTTAAACTTAATGTATCTGCCCTGGTTTTTTGCCCATAGGAATTGCCAAAAAAGCAGAGAAAAAACAAAAGCAGAAGATGTTTGCTGTTCACGAAAACAAATTATTTAAGATTGAATCATCCACTTGATTAGCCCAGGTTATTTTTAAATTGGGTGTGCGTTCCATTTCACGTTTTATTGCAAATTGCGCCTCTTTATTTCGCGCCCAACTTCGGCGGGCAATGCCGTTGTTCACATCCCAAAACAACATTTGTTTTAGCCTACGGTCTGCATCCTGACTACCGTCTAACACAAGGCCAAAACCCCCGTTAATTACTTCGCCCCACCCTACTCCTCCGCCATTGTGTAAACTTATCCATGTGGCGCCCCGAAATCCGTCGCCAACAAAATTTTGCACCGCCATGTCCGCAGTAAATTTACTGCCGTCATAAATATTTGATGTTTCCCTGTAAGGCGAATCTGTACCACTAACATCGTGATGATCCCTTCCTAAAACAACCGGTGCAGAAATTTTTCCTTCTTTAATTGCTTTATTAATTGCTTCGGCTATTTTCAAACGCCCCTCACTATCGGCATACAAAATACGCGCCTGCGAACCAACCACCAGATCATTTTTTTGCGCATCTTTTATCCAAACAATGTTATCGTTCAATTGCTGTTTAATTTCATCGGGCGCTGTTTTGTAAATTTCTTCCAAAACCTGCTGCGCCAGTTTATCCGTAACAGCAAGGTCTTCGGGCTTTGCCGATGTGCACACCCAGCGAAAGGGACCAAAACCATAATCAAAACACATAGGACCCAAAATATCCTGCACATAACTTTTGTATTTGAACTCGGCGCCTTCCTGTCCTCCCTCATGGGGGAGAGCGCTTTCAAAAACATCGCCGCCGGCTCTTGATACCTCTAATAAAAACGCGTTGCCGTAATCAAAAAAATACATTCCGTTTTTATGCAAAGTATTTACCGCGTTAATATGACGTACCAATGTTTTTTGAACTTCCTTTTTGAATTTTTCAGGCTGTTCTGCCATCATTATATTACTTTCTTCCAGCGTAAATCCCGCAGGATAATATCCTCCTGCCCAGGGATTGTGCAAAGAGGTTTGATCCGTGCCAATGTCCACTTTAAAATTTTCCTTTGCCAAACGCTCCCACAGATCAACTACATTGCCTTCGTAAGCAAGACTTATGGCTTTTTTATTTTGTTGCGCAATTTTTGTTCTATCAATTAATTTATTCAGATCACTGAAAACTTCGTCCACCCATCCTTGCGAATGTCGCGTTTTAACCGCCTTCGAATTTATTTCTGCTGTAATAGAAATCATGCCCGCAATTTTTGCGGCCTTGGGCTGTGCGCCGCTCATACCACCCAATCCGGCGGTAACAAATAATTTTCCGGCACGATCGGCTTCTGTTTTAAATTTTTTTCGCGCCGCATTCATAACGGTTATGGTGGTGCCATGCACAATGCCTTGCGGACCAATGTACATAAAACTTCCTGCGGTCATTTGTCCGTATTGCGTTACGCCCAATGCATTATATTTTTCCCAATCATCCGGCTTGCTATAATTGGGTATCATCATTCCGTTTGTTACAACAACACGAGGCGCATCTTTATGCGAAGGAAATAAACCCATGGGATGTCCGCTATATAAAGCCAGTGTTTGTTCGTTGGTCATAGTTGCCAAATATTGCATGGTTAACAAATATTGAGCCCAATTTTGAAAAACCGCGCCATTTCCGCCATAGGTAATTAATTCGTGCGGGTGTTGTGCCACCGCGTGATCTAGGTTATTGCTCAGCATGTGCATAATAGCGGCAGCTTGCAAACTGTTATGCGGAAAATCTAAAATGGGACGCGCGTAAATTTTATAATCGGGCCTAAAACGGTACATGTAAATTCTGCCGTATGTTTTTAATTCTTCGGCAAATTCTTTTACTAAAACTAAATGATGTTTTTTATCAAAATAGCGAAGGGCATTGCGTAAAGCCAGTTTTTTTTCTTCGGCATTTAAAATATCTTTTCTTTTTGGCGCATGGTTAATTGTTGTGTCGTAAACAGCCGAAGGCGGAAGAACGCCGGGAATACCTTGCAGAATATGGTTTTTAAATTGTTCGCCGTTCATATAACCTAATTGCTGTAATTTAATTTAAACCATTCAACCGCGCTGTTTGCCTTAGACTCGGCCAACACCTTTTTTTCTATTTTTTTCTGGGCGTTTCCTATTGAAGTACTTATTATTTCGTGCTCAACCATTTCAGAATCCCGGATCCCAAGTGTTTTCATCAATTGCCCGATCTTTTCTCCGCCGAATAAATTTAAAATAGGCTCATCTATTCCGCCATAAATAATAAGTTCAGGAAGCGATTCCATTTGCGAAAGGCCGCTCGCTAAATTTGTAAAAACAGAATACAGCGGATAGTGATCAAGACAATAAACTGTTTTTACATTATTGAATTTGAACGAGAGCGGATTAAACGTGCGTGCATTTATAAAATAAACATCCGAATCACTTTGAGAAGGTTCGCTACTAGTATCCTTAAATGAAAAATATTCTGTCGTTAAAAGTCCTTTCAAAAAATCCTTCGACTCTTCAAAATAATAAAAAACGAAAATAGGTTTTTTTGCCGGAGAGATCTCTTTTAACAAATGAAGAAAACCGTCTTGTCTTGTTAGTCCAATGCGGCTAATAGTTTTAACCTGCTTTTTCTTTTTTCCAAATAGTCCAAACATATATTAGTGCTGTATAATAATTTTTTTAACTGAGGTTAAATTACGGTTGCAAATTACAATAAAATACATTCCGTTTGCAAACTGAGCTGCGTTAATATCAAAAAACATCTTTTCATTTGTTATTGTTTCTTTAAAAATCTCCACTCCAAAAGTGTTCACAATTTTCAATTGCGTTTCGGCATCAAGATCTCCTGTTATACTTATAGTATTGTTCGCAGGGACTGGGTAAATAAAATACTTTTCCGGCAATTTATTTTCCTTTATCAAAACCGGGAGCCCGTTATAAAGTGTGCCGCTGGTATCTGTTCCTTTTATGTACCCTATTAAACATTTTTCGTAAACGCGGTCATAATCCCTGTATAACTCAGAGGTAAATCCTAATCCTTCGGTTAATTTGCGGCCAACAACCCTCGCTGTATTTTTATTTAAATACACATTTGTAAAATTTGTTTTTACAGCAGCCCCGGTATTGCCATTCGTTAAATTGGTATTGGGACAATTTTCTCCAAAACTTTTCGTAATTCTAAAATTGTTATCAATATCCATTTTAATTTTGTGTATGGCCCTTATTCCGTTGTTATAGATAAAATACGGATTCACCATTATTTCCTGCAAAGGAAAAAGATCGCTCATGTGTTTTAAGCTGTCGGTAAACGTAATGTTCACATTATTAATATAAGCAGTGATAGCAGGATTTCCGATCCCGATCTTAAGAGAATCGTAATAGGTTTTTTTAATACTGCAGCAAACCGAATCGGGATAAACACTGACCGATAAAAAATTCCAGCGTTCATGGCCCTTAATAAATTCGGGCGGTAAAATATTAAAATCGGTATCCTCAAATGAGAATTGTAGCGCATCGCCTGCATTAAAATTAAAAAAATCATGAAACCGTTTTAATTTAACCCCTGCATTTATTATACCTTCAACTCCTACCAATTTATATTTGTGCGAGGAAGTTGTTTTAAACGGAAATTGAATGATGCCAAAATTTTTAGAAATAAGGATGGTATCATTTGTAGAAAGTTTTATCGCGCAAACAGAATCCTGTGTTCCTAAAACAGCTTGTAACCCTCTTGAAAAAACCGAAGCCGTAACACTTTGAATTGTATCATAGATCCAATTAAACCCTATTGCCGAAAAGGGGAAAATAACAATTGGTTTCGCACCTTTAAAATAAAAACCGTTGTTTCCTGTTTTAATAAAATTATGTTTTAAAAATTGGGGTTGCGAATTTAATACGTAGGTTGAATCGTAAAAATCATTTGCTAATTGTGAATTCTTGCAGGTATCGCATGTTGTAACAATTTTATTTAAATAGTAAATATTGGGCAGGTTAAGAGAACTGCTGTCGATCTTTATCACATTTGAGATGGGCACCGGAACAGAATCCATCTTATAATTGTATTGAATGCCGGGTCGAACCGGATACCATGAAAAGTTTACCTGAGCGTTTGCGCCAAACAACAAAAACAAAATAAAATAAATAAGATCACTTTTTCTCATCTTTTTTATTGAACAACCCTGTTTTAACGTTATAGCCATATGGACAATGTTTGCATCCGCTCTTACAGCAATAGCCTCGTTTTAAATGGTATTTTTCGGTAAATACAATATAACCCTCGGGGCTATAGTAAAAATCTTCAGCGTCAAGTTGTTTGTTAAACATGCATCCAAAAAAAATCTCGCGAAAATAAATTACTCTACACGTTTAATTGTACACCCAATTGATTTGGTTTCCTGAGTAGCGGGCGCAGTACCTTTTATCACGGCGTTCAAAGCATCTTTTAAATACGAAGCTTTTACGGCAGCCGGATCTTTTACATTATCATCAATAGCGCCTTTATAAACCAGACCTTTTGCATTAAATAAAAAACATTGCGGTGTACGCGTAGCGCCAAACGCGTTGGCTAAATTACTTTTCGCGTCAACCGTATAAGCGCATTTTAATTTTTGTGCCGAATAATACGCCGTCATTTTATCAAAACTGTCGTCTTCAGTACGCTGAGCTTCGTTGCTGTTAACCAAAATGCAGCCAATGCCATTAGCCATACAAAAATCAGAATACTCTTTAATGCGGGTTTCACTTAACTTAACATAAGGGCACGTGTTGCAGCTGAAAATTACCAACAAACCTTTATCGGTTTTAATTTCGCCAAGCGAAACATCTTTGCCCGAAACATTTTTCATTTTATATCCCGTTTCGGGAATGGCCGCGCCTAAGGCTAACTCGGTTACAGCAGGAGGATTGATAAAGGAAATAGTAACACAAAACGTTACTAATAAAGTTAAAAATATTAAAGCTTTTCTTTTCATTATAATTAATTTATTTAAGCATATGAAATTAATAATTTTTTCGCACAAACCGAAACGAAACGAACAATATTAAAGTGCAAAAAGCTTTTTTTTAACTAAAATCGCCATTTTAAGGCTCAAAAAGCTTTTAAACAGGGCTTCTTATTAAAACATGCTTGTTTAAATCCCGTATCTTTTAAGGTGTATCCGCGTTCTTCTTTTCAGCAACTTTAGCTATTGGAAAATGAAGTACCTATAGAACCAAAAAGATCGTTATTTAAAAAAATAATTCGTTTTTTATTTGGGTCGTTTACCACACTTTTTATTTTAAGTGTTATTTGTATTAGTATGGTTTTTATTTACGAAGATGAAGTAAAAGCCATGGCTATTAAAGAGATCAACAAGAATTTAAAAGCCGAAGTTCGGATCGATCCAAAGAACATTGACCTTACTTTCATTTCCAGTTTTCCGAAATGCGCCATTGAGTTTAAAAAAATAACTATGCTGGAAGCGCTGCCGAAAAAAAATAAAGACACTTTGCTTTACGCGGAATTGCTGAGCCTGCGATTTAATATTAAAGACCTGTTCAATAAAAAATACAACATTACACAGATCAGTTTAAGTGATGCGCAATGTTTTTTAAAAGCGGATAAGAATGGGGGTCCGAATTATTTGATCTGGCAAGCAGCTAAAAAGGATCCTTCCGAAAAAACCGGCGACAGTCTGCAATTTAAGCTCGAAGACATCTCCATTAAAAATTTAAGCATTGTTTACAAGAACAAACAACTTAAAACAAAAGCTGATCTTGTAGTTAACACGCTTTCTTTCAAGGGTAATTTTACGGAGAACACTTACGAATTAATTTCAAAAGGAACTGTTTTTGTAAATTCATTTTCGGTTGATAAAGCAAATTACATTAAAAACAAAAAATTAAATCTGGATTTAGAATTTAAAGTAAACGGCACTAATTTTCAAATTAAAAGATCGGAATTAGCGTTGAATGAAATGAGCTTTTCGGTAAATGGTGACCTGGATTATAAAGATAGTTTACAAAGTGTAAAATTAGAATACAAAGGAAAAAATCTGGACATTGAATCCATTCTTTCTCTCTTGCCTAGCAAATACCAATCACGAATTAACGATTATAAAAGCAGCGGAGAGTTTTTTGCAAACGGAAATTTAAATTATCAGGCAGGCAGGCCCATTCTTATCAATTCCAAATTCGGGATCAATAACGCGACCATTGAGTACAAACCAAAAAATACAAAACTTACAAATGTGCAACTAACCGGGGAATTGCTGGTGGATAATAAAAAATCGGGGCTGGACCTCTCTAACATTAGCGGTAATTTGAACGGGGATAATTTTTCAGGAAATTTTTCAATGATCGATTTTAACGACCCGTATATTAATGTTAGTGCAAATGGTGTTTTTAACCTGCAAAATGTAAATTCGTTTTGGCCTATTGATACCCTCGAGAAACTGGAGGGAAATGTAAAATTTACAGGGGCCGTGAAAGGACTATTAAGCGACATTAAACAAAAAAAATTTTCAGATAAACTTTCTATTAATTTGAATCTGGAAGTGGATAAACTAAAAACACAATTTAAAAATGATCCGAATGAAATAGCCGTTGAGTCCTGCAAAATAATTGCGGTTGACAGAGACATTCGCGTTGAAAATTTTAAAATGATAAAGGGAAAATCGGATATTGACCTGACCGGAGAAATGCCGGGAATGTTCAATTATATTTTAGACAGCAATGCTCCTTTGATAATTAAAGGTGTTTTAAACAGCAGCAATTTTGTAATGGAAGATTTTATTTATTCGTCAGCCAATAGATCTGAAACAGCCCAAACAGGTGAAGGGCTTAATATTCCGGATAATATTAATTTGGTTTTAGACGCCAACATAAAACATTTTACCTGGGGCAAATTTGAGGCTTCTAATATTGACGGGAATTTTGAATTGAAAAACCAAAAGGCCATGGTAAGCAATATGAAATTTGAAACCATGGAAGGGGAAGCTGTGGTGGACGCATTTGCCGATGCCTCGGGTAAACAATTAGAGATTACACTGCAAACACAATTAAAGAACATTAATGTTAAAAAAATGTTTTACCAATTAAATAATTTTCAGCAAAGCGCCTTGCTGGATAAAAATATTAACGGCGTAATTACCGCGAGTATTGATTTTGCAGGGCAATGGGGTAAAAAACTGAATTGTAATTTAAACTCCATTGTTTCAAATGCTGATTTTATTATTGAGCGCGGAGAGCTGATCGATTTTAAACCCTTAGAGAGCCTCTCTAAATTTGTGGATCTGAAAGAACTACAGCGAATTAAATTTTCATCTTTAAGCACCAGCCTCGAAATAAAAAAGAGCACAATCTATATTCCGCAAACTACCTTAAAAAATTCGGCGCTTAACATTGAGTTTAACGGCACACATACTTTTAATAATGATATTGATTATCATATACGGCTTTTGATCAGCGATCTGCTTTCCAAAAAACGAAAGAACAGCGATGATGAATTTGGCCCTGTTGAAAACGACCCCGATAACAGGCGCAGCGCTTTTATTTTAATGACCGGTAATATGGATGATCCAAAAATTAAATACGACAGAAAAGGATTAAAACAAAAAATAAAAGAAGATCTTAAGCAGGAAAAACAAACACTTAAGCAGCTTTTAAAAGAAGAATTTGGTGCCTTTAAAAACGACACCACATTAAAAAAACACGGCAATAAGGCCGATCAGAAATTTGAACTGGAAAAACCCAACAATAATTCCCCAAAAAAAACGTTAGAGATCAAGAGGAAAAAGGATAATGACGATGATGATTTTTAACCTCATTCGATTTGCCGCGTTCCCGATAGCTATCGGGA
>JANYBY010000178.1 GCA_025360565.1 Bacteroidota bacterium | reverse complement strand
TTTATTTCTTTCATGTATTCTTCCACACTCAGTCCATTCCCGCTGAACGAATTTTCATTTTCCATGGTTATTTTATTTTGCGAATAAGAAAAACTCATCGCGAAAATAAATATGCAAAATAATTTTATTGTTTTCATTCTTACAATTTTTATTGTTTTATTTTTTCCGATTTATTTTGTGACACTCGTTTCATTAAATAAGTCTATTACAAAGCTCAAGGAATCCGTTTTTTAAAGTATTACACAATTCTTTCATATTGTTACACGTTAATAGAATAAAAATATTTTAAAAGAGTGAATTATGCAGTTTTTTAAACAAATTATATAACAAATACGGCTCAAAAATGTTTCATCTTTGTAATATATCGGGTTTCTATTCAAACCTTCTATACATAAACATACAGCTAAAGATTAAACACACTTTCTTAAAAAGGTTTTTGATCCGGCCAAACGACGGGCCTATGCCGGTATAGGTCTGTACCGATAGTAATTTAAAATGCAAAGGCAAACTTTTTTGTTTGTCGCTCAAAAAACTTTACTACTACTAAAGCCAAAAAAGCCGTTGCTATTATATAGAAACGGCTTTTTTATTATATGCCGTCCCATTTTTAAAGATTGTTCAGTAATTACGCCTATTATAATTTACCGCAACACGGCGTCTCTCAATAATTACATTATTATTGCTTTTTTTTGAGTATTTTTGTATCCTTTATAAGTATAAATTGCCCACGTAGTTCAATGGATAGAACGAGCGTTTCCTAAACGCTAGATCCCAGTTCGATTCTGGGCGAGGGTACCATGAAGCAGAAAATATGTTTCCTCGTATCACTTGCAATACTTTTTGCAGGCAATACTATTTTTTGTCAAAGCGCCGATTCAACGCTGCGAAAAAAAACCTTTACTAATCTTACCGAAGCAAAAAAAGATCCGTTAACGGTTTACCGACTTAATTTAAGCAGCCTGCCAATTGATAGTTTTCCCATTGATCTTTCAAAATTTAAAAATCTAGAGTACCTCTGCTTAAATAACGATCACCTCGAATTTATTCCCCGCGAAATTGGCGAATTACAAAATTTAAAAGTTTTGCAATTAAGCGGCGATGATTTTAAAACCCTGCCGGAAGAACTTTCCAAATTAAAAAATCTGGAAGAGATCCATCTCAACTTTGATCCGAAAATGGATCTTAATAAAAGCGTATCTGTTTTAAGCCGGCTTCCAAAATTAATGAGCCTGCATTTAGAGGGCGATGGCATTAAATCTCTGCCAACAAATTTTGGCTCGCTCGTAAATCTTCAAAATCTTTATTTAAACAACAATAAACTCAAAGAAATTCCTTTGGAAATAAAAGGCATGAAAAATTTAAAATACCTCGATCTGCGTGATAATAATATTCCTTCATTCAAATTTAATGAGTACAAGCCTTTTGGTTTAAAAATAAAATTCTAATAAAAAATTAACGTGTTTAAAATTGCCGGTGCTATAATAGGTTTTTTTCTTTCGGGTAGAAGTTTTACCGGGGCCATTATTGGTTTTTTGATCGGTTCGGTAATTGATGGCTTTAAAGTTATAAATCTTAAACAGGGCGAAAAAGGCCAAAGTGTTTTTGATTATTACAAAGAGCACGCATCGCATAATCACGAAGATTTTGCAACCATGCTCATGGCCTTATCTGCCGCTGTAATGAAGGCCGACGGTAAAATTTTAAAAGTTGAGTTGGAATACATCAAATCTTTTTTCGCCCAGCAATTCGGTCCGCAATTTTCGAGCAGCCATTTACAAACCTTAAAACGTTTTTTAGACGCGCCCGAAATTCCCTTAGAACAAATTTGTAAGGATGTTGTTTTTCGTACACAGGTTGAAGTGCGCATTCAACTCATGCATTATTTATTCGGCATCGCTAAATCCGATGGACATGTGGCCGAAGAAGAAGTGCAGGTACTAAAACGAATTTCTATTTTATTGGAAATTCCGAATCGTGATTTTGAAAGTTTAAAGGGCATGTTTTACCACGACGTTAATTCTGATTACAATGTTCTTGGAATTTTGCCAACCGTTAGTAACGAAGAAGTAAAAAGAGCGTATCGCGCCATGGCTGTACGCCACCATCCCGATAAGGTAACGCATATGGGAGAAGAATATCAGAAAGGCGCGAAAGAAAAATTTCAAAAGATACAAGAGGCTTACGAAAATATTAAAAAACAAAGAGGTTTGGTTTAGAACTGAAACTTTGAAACTTTTCCAAAGTTTAAAACTTTGGAAAAGTTGTGCTAAGCTTTCTCTTTATTAAACGTTTCTTTTAGTGGGCCTAAAACCATTGCCAAAGTAATTATAAGCAAGGCTAACATTAAATAAATGGCGTTGGTCCACACGGTATTTTCGCCATTTACAACCGGCATTAAAACGATCATTACCACACCACCCGCGTTGCCCGCCAGCATGAGCAAGCCCGTTGCTGCTCCCGCTTTTTCGGGACCGGAAATTTCTTCGCACATAGCCATTAGTAATGCATAACCCGGGAGAAAAAAGAAACCCATTAAGCCTCCCAATAAATAAATAGTGTTTAAGGATGTAAAAGTGCACATCGGATAAATTACGCCTAACGCAGCCAGGCAACAAAGCGCCAAAAAAGGTTTGCGTACTTTAAATTTATCGGATAACGCCGGAATAATAAGTGAACCCACAATTCCTCCAATAATTAAATAAGCGCCAACCAAGCCCGCTTGCTCGGCATTTATTCCGTTTGGTTTTAAAATAGGCTCAAGCCAGGTGGTTAGCCCGTTAAAAAAACCAAGCGCAAAAAAAGTAATGCCTAATAAGATCACTAAATTTTTACTTTTTAAAAGTGATCTAATTTCTTTCATGGCGCTTAATGCAACAACTTCAACTTTTTCACGAACGTTTTCTTTTCCTAAAAAAATAAATATTAAAGTGAATGCTATTGAAATACCCGCGAACACCGTCATGGTTGCACTAAAACCCATGCTTTCGTTAAGCGCCGGTGTTAGGCCCATGCCTAAAGCCATACCTATTAACATACCCGCGGTGCCAATTCCGGTAGCCATTGCGCCTTCTTCTTTATTGAACCAATCAGAAACCAATTTTGAAATGCCATTAATAATGTAGGGCTGCCCAATAGCAATACCCGTTTGTCCGATCACAAGCATGTAAAAATTTCCATCAAAAATTCTTACACACGCAAAAATGCAGGAGATAACGCTTCCCAAAATAATTACATAACGGTAACCTTTTTTGTCGATCATTGTTCCTGAATGAATCGACAATAAAACGTAGAGCAACGGAAACGAAAGTAACAGCGAACTTACCGCCAACTCACTTACGCCATATTTTGTTTGTAAAAAAGAAACCAGCGGGGCCAAATTAAGCCACAACATTTGGCACATAGCGGCAACGCCGAAATAAGCCATTAGCACGGCCCAACGGAAGGGTTTATTGAAAGCAGTTTGTTGCATGTTTACACTTGTTTATACAAACATAAGAAATTTTCTGAATTGCTTTAAATTATCAGAACGATAATATTGCTAACTGAGAACGGACTGGAAAATAAATAGAATAAGAGGCAAAAAAAAACCGGTTAAAAAACCGGCTTTTTGTATTAATCTTTTCTTCCGCCAAAAAGCCTTAAAAGGAAAAGGAATAAATTGATGAAATCTAAATACAAGGTTAAAGCGCCCATAATTCCTAATTTTCTTCCCATTACATCGCCCTCGGCAGTTGCGCCAAGATTTTTAATTTTTTGTACATCGTAAGCTGTTAAGCCGGTAAAAATTACAACGCCTAAAATCGAAATTAAATAATCCATTGAGCTGCTGTGCATAAACATATTGATCAGTGATGCGATCACAATACCAATTACGCCTATCATTAAAATGCTTCCCAATTTAGTAAGATCTGTTTTTGTGGTATAACCCGCAATGGCCATTACTGCGAACAAAGCGGTGGTACTTAAAAAAACATTAACGATAGAGCCGATGTTGTAAACAAAAAATATAAAACTGAAACTGATGCCGTTAACCAAGGAATAAGCAACGAACGTGCCGATTAAAACGGGTACCGACATTTTATTTAAACCAAAACTCATGGCCAGTACAAAAGCCAAAGGTGCAAACATAACTACGTAAGCTAAAATAGTTGGTTTAAATCCGGTTTCGGTTGGTTCCAATAACATTGCAGTTAACTGTGGTACAAAAGCGAACGCGATTGCGGCAATAGTTGTTAATACCATTGCCAATGTCATCCACGAAAAAGCCGAACGCAAAATTGTATTTTGATTTACAATCGTTGTCGATTCCATTTTTTCAATATTGGTACTTCTGAAATTTGTTTCCATGACTTAAATAATTAAGATACAAATGTACAAATTAACAAGGCTAAATGAAAGAGAATTTACTTAAAATTACTTAAATATCTTATTAAATGCTTGATTATTAGTGGCTCATCAAATTGCCTGTAACTCTTGTTGTTATTAGTTTTTAGCAAAGAATAGGGGATTAAAATTTGCCAAAAAATATTGAAGTGATCTGAAAAGCGATAGATTTTTTTAAATGAAATTTGGCCTAATGCCGCGCCCGCGATTGAACGGAAAGCCCCCGCAAGGATTTTGCATTGTGTTGCTTAGGCGAGGAGGCGACCGAAGGAAGCCACCGCAGCCTTAGCAACACAGCAAAAGACTGCGGGGCTTGAAGTGAAAGCGCGATAAGGCGCCCAAATAAATTTAATGTATGCTTAACTCTAAGATCTGCTATATTAAAAATAAAGGTCGTTGGTTTTTAACCTTAAATAACGCAATACCGAAAGCATTGCACTTACAGCCGAAATAATAATGCCAACAACTACAAGGCAACTTAGCAGTAAGATCAAAATATTTTCGTCCTGCAACTGCAGTAAGTCCGGAATAAAACGTGTACTCAGCATTAAAAATCCGCCTAACAATGCCCCTGCAATTATACCGGCAATTATTCCCTGGCGTACACCTTTTAAAATAAACGGTTTGCTTATAAATGTTCGGGTGGCGCCAACCAAATACATGGTGCGAATTAAAAAGCGCTGCGAGTAAATAGATAAACGAATGGTGTTATTTATTAGCGCAATGGCCACCACTAATAATGCCCCGCTGAAAATTAAAATAAAGAACGCGATGGCATTTGTGTTTTTATTTAAACTGTTTATCATGTCTTTTTGGTACACAATTTCTTTTATGTACGATTGATGTTTTTGCAAAATATTTTTCTCCACTTTTACCAAAGTATCGGTGTTGGCATAATCTGCATTCAGTTTTACATCCACACAATTTAATAAAGGGTTGTTGCCTAAAAAAGCAACAAAATCTTCGCCAAGATCGGTTTTTAATTTGGCGGCGGCCTGCTCTTTATTAATAAGGTTTACGTTCTTGCAATATTTACTGTTACTGATCTCCTGGATCAAGCCATCTGTTTGTGCCGAAGAGGCGGTGTCTTTTAAATACACCTGAAAACCAATGTTCTCTTTAAAATGTGTACTGAGTTGCCGCGCGTTAATTACCAATAAGCCCAAAGCGCCAAGCATAAACAGCACCAGCGACAGACTAATGATAACAGTAATACCGGAGGTGCGCAGTCGCTTTTTGGTTAAATTAT
>JANYBY010000153.1 GCA_025360565.1 Bacteroidota bacterium | reverse complement strand
CAATTAGCAAAATCAAAATTAAACTAAATATGTGTTTATTTTTTTTCATTTTTTATGTTTGTGGTCTCGATTAAGCTCGACTTGACATCCCGGTGGCTTCGAGAACCTCAGCCTCCGGGTGGTTGAGGCACTCGAAACCACTTCGACATTTTAACCCTTCACCTGACATCCCGGTGGCTTCAGAGTCTCTCGAGATGCCGAAACAAGTTCAGCATGACCCCAACATTTAAACACCCGCTTTATAATGAAGGTATAAAAAATAAAACAATAAACAAATTAATTTTAAAGATTTGTTTAAAATAGTAACGCTAAGTTATTTTTTTTTGATCTTAAAAAACAGGACAGATCGGCGGTACAATTAATCCGCACTCGTATTCGCTTCCCTATAAGATAAAATATAGCGCGTAAGTTTTTCTTTTTCTTCGGGAGTTAAATGCGCTTTGGGCGACATGTCATCAATTTCGTGCAGCCAGCTTTTTTCGCTGCGGGTAACAATTTTTTTAGCGCCGTGACATTTGGTACACTTGGTTTCAAAAATTGTTTTGCCTTGTGCCAACTCTTCGTCGGTGGCGCCGGGCCAGCGTTTTTGAGCCACGGCTAAAGGGGAGCGGGCAGCAACAACTGTTTTTTCGGCGGGTTTAACCGCAGTTGTTTTCTTTTTTGAATGGCAAAAGGCAAACGCAAGGGCAATGCCAATGATGATTAGTTTTTTGTACATGTTATTTTATTATTGAGTTAAAAGACATATTATAGACCTTCAAGGTTTTTGCCGGTTTTTGACTAAACCTTGCAGGTCTCAGGCTGCAAGACCTTCCAGGTTTTTGCTGGTGTTCATCTAAACCTTGAAGGTCTCGGACTACAAGACCTTCAAGGTTTTTGCTGGTGTTCATCTAAACCTTGAAGGTCTCAAACTACAAGACCTTCAAGGTTTTTGGTTATTCCTTTAGACCTTCAAGGTTTTATTTAATTATCCGGCAAAAACCTTGAAGGTCTCTGACGGTAAGACCTTCAAGGTTTTTGCTGGTGTTCATCTAAACCTTGAAGGTCTCGGACTACAAGACCTTCAAGGTTTTTGCTGGTGTTCATCTATACCTTGAAGGTCTCATACTTTTTTACATTAATCCACATCTTTTAAAGCCGGAGAAAGTTTATGAAAGCAGATGAAATTTTCAATGTCATTGAACCAACTAATTATCTCTTGACTTTTTATAAAGGTACTTTTATTTGTTATAATTTGCTCATACGAAGAATATGGGTACTCTTCAGGCACAGAACATAATTCTGCCTCTATGGGATTATTATGAATGTAGTGAACCAATTTTCTTAAGTATTCTTTATCTTTGACAAGTTTCCGTTTAAAATTTTTCATGAAAACGCTACCCTTTCTATTCTGTTGACTATTATAAGCTTTTGCATAAGCATTAAAAAACTTACCAAATTGGTTGGCTATTGCCTTTGAGCATGCCTCACTGTTTTCAAATTTAAACACTTCCAAAACTTCTTTATCACTTTTTACTTGAACCAAAAAATGAAAATGATTTGGCATTAAACAATAACAATATGTATTTACGATTGGAGCAACGTATTGCTTAAATTTCTCCAGAAAAAAGCGGTAATTATCAGCGTTAGTGAAAACATCTTCATTACCATTACCGCGGTTATAAATGTGATAAAATTTATCTGGTTCTAAATAAATGGCCATATATGAATTTTCGGTTCTTAAATCAGAAAGACCTTCCAGGTTTTTGCTGGTGTTCATCTAAACCTTGAAGGTCTCGGACGGAAAATTATTTACTTAAATACAAATTCCTTTCGCTGTAAACATTTTGAAAATATTCGTCGTAAAGATCATCAATAAAATAAATAGCCTCGCCGGTACTCTTCATCTCCGGACCCAATTCTTTCTGGATCTCAGGGAATTTTTCGTAGCTGAAAACCGGCACCTTAATGGCATATCCTTTTTTCTTAGGCGCGAATTTAAAGTCTTTTACTTTGGCACCAAGCATTACTTTGGTGGCAAAATTTACATATGGCTCATCGTAGGCCTTGGCTATAAAAGGCACAGTACGGCTGGCGCGCGGGTTGGCCTCGATTATATAAACGAGCTCATCTTTTACTGCAAACTGAATATTTATTAAACCAACTGTTTTTAATGCAACCGCAATGGTGCGCGTATGCTGTTCAATTTGTTTAATTACATTTTCACTTAGGTCAAATGGGGGCAATACCGCATAACTATCGCCGCTGTGAATGCCAGCGGGTTCAATGTGTTCCATTATACCAATAATGTAAACATCTTTACCATCGCAAATAGCATCAGCTTCGGCTTCAATGGCGCCTTCCAAAAAATGATCTACCAAAACTTTATTATCGGGCAAATCGTTCAGTAATTTTACAACATGCTGTTCCAACTCTTGTTCGTTGATCACAATTTTCATGCTTTGACCGCCTAATACATAACTTGGTCGTACCAAAAGCGGGAAGCCCAGTGTTTTAGATAGTTCCACGCCTTCTTCGGCATCTTTTATAACCCCGAATTTAGGGTAAGGAATATTATTTTCTTTTAATAAGTTTGAAAAACTTCCACGGTCCTCTGCCAAATCAAGCGATTTAAAATCGGTACCAATTATTTTTATATTGTAGCGTTCCAGTTTCTCGGCCAGCTTTAAAGCGGTTTGTCCGCCCAACTGCACAATTACGCCCTCGGGCTTTTCGTGAAGGATGATATCGTAAATATGTTCCCAAAAAACAGGCTCAAAATATAATTTATCGGCCGTGCTAAAATCGGTACTAACGGTTTCCGGATTGCAGTTGATCATAATGGTTTCGTAACCCATTTCTTTGGCGGCTAACACTCCGTGCACACAGCTGTAATCAAACTCAATACCCTGGCCAATGCGGTTGGGGCCACTTCCCAAAATAACCACTTTCTTTTTATCGCTTCTCACGCTTTCATTCTCATCCTCAAAAGTAGAGTAGTAGTAAGGGGTTTTGGCTTCAAACTCAGCAGCGCAAGTGTCCACCAATTTGTAAACCCGTTTTATGCCAAGCTCATTTCGTTTCGAGTAAACTTCACTTTCCAAACAATCGAGTAAATGCGCAATTTGCCTATCGGCATAACCTTTTTGTTTTGCTTCGTATAAAAGATCTTTTGATAGATTGATTAATTTATGTTTTGAGATCTCGTTTTCGAGAGCGATCAATTCTTCTATTTGCTCCAAAAACCAAATATCAATTCGCGTTAATTTTTGAATCGTTTTAATGCTGATGCCAAGTTTAATGGCATCGTAGATCATAAATAAACGATTCCAGCTTGGCCTTTCAAGGGCACGCATTAATTCTTCCTGATTTTTTATTTCTTTACCGTCGGCTCCCAATCCGTTTCGTTTTATTTCTAAACTCTGACAAGCTTTTTGCAAGGCCTCCTGAAAACAGCGCCCAATGCCCATTACCTCGCCAACCGATTTCATTTGAAAGCCCAGTTCGCGGTTGCAGCCTTTGAATTTATCAAAATTCCAGCGCGGAATTTTTACAATTACATAATCTAAAGTTGGTTCAAAATAAGCAGAAGTTGATTTTGTGATCTGATTTATTAATTCATCTAAAT
>JANYBY010000148.1 GCA_025360565.1 Bacteroidota bacterium | reverse complement strand
GTACGGCCTAATTGCAAACGAGGGCCGCAATTTATTTTAGCGCTGCTTGGTCCTGTATTATCCCATGGATTAACGGCATAACCGCTCGAACCTGTTGCTGAACCCGGATCTTCGGTAGCCAATGAATCAATAACCTTTACTTGCCATGCCGAAGTTCCGTCGCCAATAAAATCATATAAATAAGGACGGTTGCTTGGTGTATGGCCCCAAAGGTATTTATCGCCAACGTTAATTGACATGGTAAATTGAGAAATATAATTTAAAGAATCGTTATGCCCGGTATTTTCGCTGATGATCAAAGCGCCAATATGTAATTTATTATACGAGTCAACAGCAATATCGAATTCAGTAAAATAAGGAGCTTCAACTGCTGTATTTGTGTTAATGGCTGCAAGATGATATGGAACTATTGACAAAGAAGAAACGGCATTAAAATCGAGGCCGGTGATCTGAGCCCAGCTTCCACCTGAATTAGCCGTTTTATAAATGATTGGCTGATAACCTTTGTTTTTCAAGGTAGCTCCGGCAGTAGCCCCGATCATAACAACATAACCGGTTTTTCCATCCTGGCTCCATGCCATTTGAGCATCAGACGATAAAACGTTAACAGTAGCTGAGGTTACGATAGTGTTTGGAATTAACGAGTCTAAACTCCAGGTAAAAACGCCACCTGTATAACTTCCTTTTACTACTGCGAAACCTCTTACAGAAGCAAGACTGTTTAAATCGTTGGAAATTAAACCTAACGAACGCACAATCCCGTCAGATGTAGAGCTGGCGCCATAACGCGGCCATCCGTGTTGAGTAGTGCCGGGTGCAATTGGAGTACCGGTAGCTGAAATAAACTGTTGCGCGTTTGGTGCAGCATCGGGCACATTATTATATAATGTAGATCCGGCAACGGCTAATTTTTTGCTGGCATACCAGCTTCCTCCCCAAACGCTTCCGGCGTTGGTGCAGGGCCCTGAGCCAAAAATATAAGCGTTGGCTATATTTGTATTTCCGATCGCGCTGTAAATTGCGCCTTGAGGGTAACGACCCCAATTGGTTGAGTTTGCCCAAATAGCTGTGCTATCCCAATTTGTACCGCCATTTAAACTAACCTCTACTAACTGTGTTCCGGTTGTAGAAGTAGGAATAACACCCGGAGACGCTGTATAAGTGGCGCTTGCGCGGTGAACGTAAGAAATTGCTTTAAGATCAGGATTATATTGTAAAGGCCTTGTGTTGGAAACTATTTGACCATAACAATTAGCTGTTCCGCAAAGTACTTTCCAGTTAATAACGGATGGTGGCAATGCCTGGCTTGAGGCTTGCTGTTCCTGCGTTATTACAGGATCAATAATTGGCGTTTCAGGTTTTGTAACCGCCGGTTTTGCAACCGCTGAAGTTTGTGTAGGCTCAACAGCAAATTTTTCAGATATTTTATCCGCCATATTAAGAGGAGCAACATTTTGGCGTTTAACAAGTGAAGTTTGCGAAAACGCAAAAGTTGCACTAATTAAAGCTGCGCTAAGAAGTAATTGTTTTTTCATATCGGTTGTTTTTAATGTTATTATTGAATTAAATGCAAGCTTGCTAAATTACTAAAAAAATTAAAATAATACAAAATTAATTTTATCTTAATATAGGGTAATTAAATAAAAATAAAGGATTTTTGTTTAGATAGAACTTAAAATTTGTACCGGAGAATATTTAGTACATAACGAATGTACAAACTTTTTTTTAATAATGCAAATTTTTTTCAAAAAAAAGAGCCGTCAAGTAATTTGACAGCTCTTTTTCAGTGTTAAAGTGTAACAAATTATTTTCCTTTGTTAACAGATCCTGCTAAATCAGCTCCGGCCTTAAACTTTACTACTTTTTTAGCAGCAATTTTAATTTCTTTGCCTGTTTGAGGATTACGGCCAATACGAGCGGCACGTTTTGCTACGTTAAAAGAACCGAAACCAACTAAACCGATACGGTCACCTTTTTTTAAGGCTTTGTGGATTGATTCGATAGTTGCATCTAAAGCGCGACCTGCGTCAGCTTTTGTTAATTTAGAACCTGCCGCGATAGCGTCAATTAATTCTGCTTTGTTCATTTTTTTGTTTTTTAGGGTTAAACAATTATTTTATTATGAAAACAAATGTAGAGCAAAAACCAAGCTTGTCAAGTGTTTCAGGGCGAAAAGGCTCTGTTTTGTTGATAAATCGGCGTTTTGTTAATAAATGAACGCTAATATCCAATCATATAAAGGGTTTTAGACCGAGATGCGTCTGGTTTATACAGTTACTGTGGGTTTTAAGTGATTACCCTCCGCAATGCCATGTTATACCAACACTTATTCAAAGTTGGGTTAACGGCCAATTCGCAAATAGCGTTGGTTAATACCGATAGGATGACCATTGAAAGAAATTTAAAAATAGAATAAAAGCAGTATTAGCATCGGCATTATTAGCGAAAAATTTAACCTAGGTTAAAGGAATTTTGTATCCGCTTTAAATTTAAATCCCCGCAAAAAATCAGATACCGGCATCCGTTTTTTTCCTTCCAGTTGTAAGTCGGTTATTTCGATCGTGCCGCCGTTGCAATATATTTTGATAAAAGTTGCTCCGTCGGTAATATGCAAACCGTTAGTAAATGGGTGATCTAAAATTTCGAGTTTAGTTTTAAATAATTTTAAAATTTGATTGGGAGCGCCGGGATGCCCCATTTCGCAATAGGCAGCGGGGTATGGCGAAAGGCCTCTCACCAAATCATGAATATTTGCAACCGAATCGTTCCAATTAATTTTACAGGTTTCTTTAAAAATTTTAGGCGCATGGCTTGCTTCCGAATTGATTTGCGAAATAAAATTTAATTTTTTTTCGCCTTTAAATTCCAGATCAATTTCTTTTACTGTTTTTAAGATCAATTGCGCGCCAACGCCCATTAATTTATCGTGCAGGTCGCCGGCACAATCATTGTCATCTATGGTTACTTTTTCTTGGAATAAAATATTGCCTGTATCAATCTCATGCTGCAGTTTAAAGGTGGTTATCCCGCTTTCTTTTTCTCCCTTTATAATAGCCCAATTAATGGGAGCCGCTCCTCGAAATTTTGGCAATAAAGAAGCGTGTAGATTATACGTACCCATTTTTGGCATGTTCCAAACAATTTCGGGCAACATTCTAAAAGCAACCACAATTTGCAGATCGGCGTTTAAGTTTTTTAATTCGATAATAAATCCCTCATCCTTTAATTTTTCGGGCTGCAATAATTTTAAATTATTTTGGCTCGCAAATTTTTTAACCGCGCTTTCGCGAATTTCACGTCCACGTCCGGCAGGCTTATCCGGCGCGGTAACTACGCCTACCACATTAAAATTATTCTTTAATAGAATAGCAAGGCTTGCAACCGCAAATTCGGGAGTTCCCATAAAAACAATATTCATCGCCTTATTATCCATCTTTAATCCAATGTTGGTATTAAAACAAATGTAACAGAAATTTAAATAGTCCTTACAGCTTCATTAACAGAATAAAAAAAGCCGCTCCAAGTAATTGGAACGGCTTTTAAATTTAAAAAAAAGAATTATTCAACAATAATTTTCTTTGTTGATCTTTGTCCGTTACATTCTATGGTTAAGAAATAAATTCCACTATTGAGGCGACTAACATCAACCGTAGTTTTTTCTTTAAACGAAACGTTATCGCTAAGCATTACTTTACCTAAAACATCGGTGATCTTGTAATTGTAAGATGCAATATTCGTTACATCAATATTAATTACATCACTTGTTGGGTTAGGATAAACACCAAAATTATCATTCAACAAAGTGTTTTCCGCAATACCAACGCACTGCGAAACAACAGTTGTGTGTGTGGTGGTGGTGGTTGAACCTCCGCCTACTGCAACTAAGGTAATTGTGTAAGTACCGTTAACAGTAAATGTAAATAAAGGGGATACAGCGTTTACATTAGAGATAAGCGCTCCGGGATTACATGACCAAGTGTAGTTTGGGGCAGGTGTTCCGGTAGAGTTATTTGTAACCGTGGTTGCAGCGTTTTTACAGCTGGCAGCACTAACGTTAAATAACGCGTTAGCACCGGCGCAAACAACTACAGGAATAACTTTAGAACTGGTACTTATATTAGTACCACTTGTAGCCGTTAATGTTACAGTATAGTTACCGCTTGCAGTAAATGTAATAGCAGGATTGGTTGCTGTTGGGCTTGAAAGGGAAGCGCCGGGAGCTGTCCAACTATATGATGCAGCAGGGTTACCGGTTGTTTCGTTATTGATCGTATAACTTCCAGTACAACTTGCGCCGCACTGTAACATAGTAAAGTTTGCAAATGGAGCGTTGTTAAGCAATGGCCCGTTGTATTTGTAAATTCCACCTGTGGTAGCAACTGTTGCATTACTGAAAGAACCTACCCAGCCTGTTTGCGGATCAACAAAATCCATATATAAATACTGAATATTTGAACTATTCCAGTTACTCCAGGTTACACCATTATCGGAACTGTAAGAAAGAGTGTAATTTCCGGTACCTGCGCCGCCTGAAGCGTACATAGAAGTGCCCGGGATGTTACAAAAATCATTTTTTCCATGGTTAGGGTCAAGCACCGGGATCTGAGCCCAAGTAGCACCTCCGTCAACAGTGTTCCAAAGTGTTAATGTACCATTTCCGGTTGGACCGAAATAAACTCCGGCTAAACCTTTATTAGCATCAACAAAAGCAATATCGTTAACACCTAGAACGGCTCCTAAAGTTGAAGTCATTTGTGCAGCAACCGTCCAAGTTAAACCTGCATCAGAAGAATGGTAAATACGATTTTTATTAGTTCCAAACCACCAGTTGTTGGTACCTTGTTTACAATAAATATTTACCAAAGCAAACTCACTTGCCAAAGGATTAGCAATACTAGCACCCGGAATAGCTGCCCAGGTAGTTCCGCCGTCTGTAGTACGCCATATTTCATATTCACCCGCAACAGGATCGCCTACAGCAATACCCACAGAAGGAGTTAAGAACGTAACAAAATCAGTAAAGGCAGCTACGTTAGTAAACATACTAGCCGAATTCATATTAACCCATGAACCTCCACCATTAACGGTTTTGAAAACCGCGCCTTTGTTATTTCCCGCTTTTTCATAAGCAGAAACCCAAGCATTACAACCATCAATAGCTTCAAGGTTAGATAAACGATACGTGTTAGTATCTCCAACATTTGGAGTAACCGTGCTTTGCCAGATCAAACCCGATGTATAAGTAGTACCGCCATTGGTTGTAACCGACCAATAGTTAATATTAAGACTTGCGTTTGTTCCATCATAACCCGTAAGCCAAACTGTGTTTTGATCAACCGCATCAAGAAATTTTACGCCCGCAGAAACGATCGGCATCCCGGCATTTTGTGTAATTGTCCAGTTTGGACTCGGCACTTGCGCAAAAGCAGTAACCAAAGAACCCAAACTTAAAATCGTAAGTAGTGTTTTTTTCATGTTATTTTTTTTTTGAATGGATAAATATAGTGAATTTATTTTAACCTTCTTAATAAATTTTAGTTTTAACAAATAGAGATTGTTTAAAATTTATCTAATTATTTTGTCAAGCGTCTTTTTGGCTGTAATTTCGTTAATTTTTCACCGAAGGTCACCGACTTCGTTTGCAAAATTTGCCTCATTTCGCTCAAAAGTACACTATAACAAAAATAAAATATAAAATTTAAACAGCCTCTAATGAAAATAGGCTAATTTTGAATAAATTTTTTGATGATCAACACAGATATTGTAATTATAGGAGCCGGGCCGGTTGGATTGTTTGCCATTTTTGAAGCCGGATTATTAAAAATGCGTTGCCATTTAATTGACTATTTACCAAAGGCAGGCGGACAACTTTCGGAAATTTATCCTAAAAAACCTATTTACGATATACCCGGTTTTCCAACCATTTTGGCGCAGGAGTTAGTGGATAATTTATTAAAGCAAGCCGAACCTTTTAAGCCTACCTATACTTTTGGAGAAAGGGTTGAAACACTTGAAAAAAAAGCCGAGTGCGATTTTATTTTAACTACAAACATGGGCACTGTAGTGCATGCCAAAGCAGTAGTAATAGCAGGAGGATTGGGATGTTTTGAACCACGCAAACCTGAAATTGAAAGTTTAGAAAAATTTGAGAACGGCAAAGGGGTTAATTATATGATCTTGGATCCGGAAAAATACCGAGGACAAAAAATGATAATCGCAGGCGGCGGAGACAGTGCTTTGGATTGGGCCATTTTTTTAAGTGATGTTTGCAGCGAATTAATTTTGGTACACCGCAGCGAAAATTTCAGAGGCGCGCCCGATAGCGTGAATAAAGTAATGAAATTAAGCGAAAGCGGAAAAATAAAATTGCTGCTCAATACAACTATTTTATCTGTTACCGGAAACGGAAGTTTAGAAAGTGTGGATCTTGTAAATACCAAAACACAAGAGAAACAAACTTTAAAAACAGAACATTTAATTCCTCTATTTGGATTGAGCCCGAAATTAGGCCCGATAGAAAACTGGGGATTGAATTTAGATAAAACCGCCATCAATGTTAATACAGATGATTATAGCACCAACGTTGCGGGCATTTACGCCATTGGCGACATTAACAGCTATAAAAATAAATTAAAATTAATTTTATGCGGATTTCACGAAGCAGCGTTAATGAGCCACAGCGCCTATAAGTACATTAACCCGGGCGTTAAATACACCATGAAATATACAACGGTGCAAGGTGTGAACGAATTTTAATTTTTTAAAAATCATGTAAATGATGGATACAATTGCCGGCATACTTACCATGCTGATTATTTTTGGGCCTTTTGTTTTAATAATAATATGGGCCGTTCGATATCAAAAAAGACTATATAAAAAAGCTTGGGATAACGTTGAAGAATTATTTAATGCGCACAAGATCAAAATTACAAGCACTATCCCTGTAAAAAAAACGGTGATGCTTCAGCTCACCGGCCAATTAAATAATAATCACGTTAATGTATATAATATTGTTGTTGGCAGCGGCAAAAGCCGACAGGTTTACACAAAAACCGAAATAACTTTAAGCGGAAATTCGCTTCCGGAATTTACCATTTACAAAGAAAATATTTTTTCAAAATTGGGCGAAATGCTTGGTCACCACGATATAAAAACGGGCGATGAAGAATTTGATAAAACATTCAGATTAAAATCGTGGAAAGCCGAAGAAGCCCGAACATTAACCGTATTTAATGATCTGGCGCGAATAGAATTTTTGGCACAAAAAAAATATTTTGTCGGTAATATTGAGATCAAACAAGGCAAATTAACCATTACTATTTTAGGAGTACCCGGCACTAAAATGTTATTTGCTTATTATAAAACGCTGCTTGAATTAAGCCTTTATTTAATTGAAAAAAGAAGTAAATTGGCGGGGCATGCTCCGAATTAAAATTTAAGATCGGGGATATTTTTTTGAACTGAGATCACGCAATTAAATTTCTCCTTCCAATACTTCGCCAAATATTCCTGTTCGGTTTGCCCCGGGGTTGGCACTAAAATAATTTCTTTTTTTTCTAAAAAATGCAGATCCATTAATGTAGAATATCCACTGCGGCAAATTATTTTTTTACTTTCGGCGATCACACGGCTCAGTGTTTTTTTATCGGGACAAATAAAACATTCCACGTTTTTTGTTTCTTGTTCCGTGTTCCGCGTTTCGTGTTTTGGGGTTGCAATTGCAAATTTTAAATTGGGATAATTTTTTGTTTTTTCGATCAATAGATCTTTAAAAATTGTTTGTTGAGGTTCGGGTCCGGAAATTAAAAACAAGTAGTCGTATTTTTTTTCAACGCCTGTTAATTTTTCCAAACGACTAAGCGGCCCAATATATTTTACGTTTGAGTGAAAGTGTTGCCCATGGCTTAATTCAGCGCTTAGACTGTTTTTATTTTCGGCAAAGTCGGGCACCCACACCTCATTAAAATTTAATATAAATTTTTTATTTATTTTTTGTGCCAAGGCCGAAAAAATCGGCGCTTTTAAAAATAATTGATGCGTAATAAAAACGGACTTTATTTTTTTAGAATACATTCCAAAACGGTTATCGCTGATCACAATATCAATTTTATTTTTCGAAATTAATTCATTCAATAATTTATTTTCCTGCTCAATTATTTTTAAAATTTTGGACCGGCTAAAAAATAATTTCAACCAAAGCGGCAAAATTTTCGAGTAATTTATTTCATAGGCCGGCACATTTATTTTTTGCAAATGCGGAAACTCTTCATCAAAAATTAATTGGGTTAAAGGAGTAACGCCAATAATTATTTTATTGTTTTTTTCAAGATCGCGAATTACCTGAACACAGCGGGCGGCGTGGCCCAAACCCCAGTCTAATGCTGAAATAAATATGGTTTTGTTGGTTATCAAAAAATGGTGTTAACCGAAGATAAGAATAATTGTGGAGTTAATAATTTTGCGATCTTCAGCAGGAATTTAAGAGCTATTGCTTTGTCTCATCATCATTTTTTCCTAAAACGCGTTCAACATATTTTTCGGTTGGAAGCAACGCGTTTTGTATTCGCTGAGCATATCTGATGCTATCCATTACTTCTTTGTTTTTTTCGTCCAAGGAATGATATGCCGAATCGACTTCTTTTTTTTGTTTTTCTATGATGGTTTTTTGACTTGCAATAACCCTATACCTGCTATAGAGAAATAAAAGAAATATTAAGATCAGTGCAAGGCCAGTATATAGAATAGTCCGAACATTTTTTTCCTTGTCCAATTGGTTGGCCTTGTTTAAAGAGTCATTTATTTGTATTTCGGCCGATCTAATAACCTGAGCATATTGCTCGTCCCATTCAACTTTTTGCGTAATAGGATTGTATTCAAGTTTAGCGGAGGGAAACTGTGATAAAAGTGAATCAAGCACATGTCCTTTAAAAGATTCGATAGAAATGGACACTGTAAATTCTTCCTGTGCCATTTTTTCAACCGGGACGCCTCTCAGATCAATTAAAAATCTTTTTTTGTGATAACCTTCTTTTTCAATTTCCAAAACACATTGGTAATTATAAGGAAAAGCCAACAAGGAGGAGCCATCTTTTTTTGGCCGAACAAGACAATAGGTGCTTTCTCGATTGACATCCATGATTGAAACATCTGCGTCAGGAATATTTTTGCCTGTTTCAGAATCAGTTATTATGCCTCTCACAAAAGCTATTCCCTGGTTGTTTTTACCAAAAACATCCTTAAGCATCTCAAAAGAAGATGCTGAAATTTCCGTTAATACATCGGCATTCAGTATAGTTGGCTGACAATCTTTTTTATGATCTACTTTTAATATTACAAAGTCGCCCACTTTAACTTTATATTTTGAAAATGGAATTTCAATCAAATTATTATAAAGTAGGTCGTCCGATAAATTTTGGCCGTTAACCTCTATTTTATTTATGCAAAATCCTCTGCCATCGGCGGCAAAGGGATTTTGAATTTTAAGGTCTTTGCCGTTGTATTTTCCTTTTATCGTAACCACTTGCGCGGTAAAGCAAAAAAAGAATATTGAAAAGATAATTGTGAGGTTTATCGGGTTTCGTAAAAAATTACGTGCTCTCATAAATAATTGGCGTAAAAACCTTTGATAATACTCGTTTGTATTCTTACCTTTTTTTTAATGCCATTTCGTAAACCTCTATCCATTTTTCAGGCGTTAGTTTTGAAGCCAACTCACCGATAAGTTTATAAGGGATCTGATCCATTTTTTTAAAACGTACGCATGATTTACCCATGTCTAATTTAACTTTTGTGTGTTTTGGAAATTCATCCGTAAACCATTTTAATAATTTTTGGTCGCCGTACATGCCCATGTGGTAAAGGGCTATAAAGTTTTTTTGCGAGGCAATAGCCATTAAACCCAAAGGCAATTTTGGATCGCAGTGATACCCGGCAGGATATTTTGAAAGAGGAACAACATAATTTACCATGCCGTAACCCATGATTTCTTTAAAACCTTTGGGCTGATTTTTAAGAATTACTTTTCGCAACTCTATCATGGCCGATTTCCTGTCTTCGGGAAGAGAATTAAAATATTCTTCGGGGGTTTTTGCTTCTGATTTCATGTTATTTTTTTACCACGGAGATACGGAGAGCACAGAGAAACACGGAGATTATTTTTCCAGTGTTCAGTAGCGAATTAATTCAGTTTTTTCAGCGAAGACACACAAATCAGAAATATTCTCCGTGATCCCGATAGATATCGGGATTCGTGACCTCTGTTCCCGATAGCTATCGGGATCCGTGGTTTACTTACGCATCAATTTTCGCGTACTTCGCGTTTTTCTCAATAAAATCCCTGCGTGGCGGTACTTCATCACCCATTAACATACTAAAAACTCTGTCTGCTTCTGCGGCACTATCAATAGTTACCTGACGTAAAGTTCTTGAGCTTGGATCTAATGTTGTTTCCCATAATTGTATGGCATTCATCTCGCCCAAACCCTTGTAACGCTGAATGTGAACAGAATCTACTTTATCGCCGCCTAATCTTTTTACAATTTCGTCTCGCTCAGTTTCATTCCAGCAATAGGCTTGCTCTTTTCCTTTTTTTACCAAATACAACGGCGGTGCTGCAATATAAATATGTCCTTTTTCAACCAACTCTTTCATGTGGCGGAAAAAGAAAGTTAAAATTAAAGTGGTAATGTGCGAACCGTCAACATCGGCATCACACATGATGACTACTTTGTGGTAACGTAACTTATCAATATTTAAAGCACGGTCGTCTTCTTTTGTTCCGCGAAAAACGCCAAGAGCTGTAAAAATATTTTTTATTTCTTCGTTCTCATAAATTTTATATTCCAACGCTTTTTCAACATTCAGAATTTTCCCCCGTAAAGGTAATATCGCCTGGAAGTCGCGGTTACGGCCTTGTTTGGCTGTTCCGCCGGCCGAATCACCCTCAACCAAAAATAATTCGCAAGCTAAAGGATCGCCGCTGGCGCAATCGGCCAATTTTCCGGGTAATCCTGATCCATTCATAACACTTTTACGCTGCACCATCTCGCGGGCCTTGCGGGCAGCGTGACGCGCGGTTGCGGCTAAAATAACTTTGTCAACAATGGTACGTGCTTGTTTCGGATGTTCTTCCAAATAATTTTGTAAAGCTTCACTTATGGCCTGATCTACAGCGCCAATAGCCTCGTTATTTCCTAATTTTCCTTTTGTTTGGCCTTCAAACTGAGGCTCCTGCACTTTAACCGAAATAACGGCGGTTAATCCTTCGCGAAAATCATCTCCGCTTATTTCAAACTTTACATTTTTCAGCAATCCGTTCTTATCGGCATAACCTTTTAATGTACGTGTCAATCCTCTTCTAAAGCCCGCCAAATGCGTGCCGCCCTCGTGTGTATTAATATTATTTACATAACTCTGTATATTTTCGCTGTACGAATTATTATACATCATAGCCACTTCAACGGGAATAGTGCCCTTATCGTTTTCGATATAAATGGGCTCTTCAATTAACTTTTCTTTGGCATCGTCCAAATACAATACAAACTCCCGCAAACCTCCTTCGCTGTGAAATGTTTCGGTATAAGGCTGGCTATTTTCATCCTTATTGCGCTCATCGATCAGAGTAATTGTAATACCCCTATTTAAAAACGATAATTCGCGCATACGGTTGGCAAGGGTGGTATAATTATACTCGTGTACCGTAAAAATGCTTAAATCGGGGCTAAACGTTACAATTGTGCCCCTTTCTTTGGTGTCTCCTACCTCTTTTGCCGGATATAAGGGTTTGCCCGTGCTGAATTCCTGTACGGTTATTTTTCCATTGAGATGCACCTCCGCTTTTAAATGGCTCGAAAGGGCATTTACGCAACTTACCCCAACGCCATGTAATCCACCTGAAACTTTGTAGGTATCCTTATCAAATTTTCCGCCGGCATGTAACACGGTCATAACCACCTCCAGGGCGCTAACGCCCAGTTTTGGATGGATGGCCGTTGGAATTCCCCTTCCATCATCTTTTACCCTTACTGAATTGCCCTCTAAAACGGAAACGGTAATGTTTTTACAATGGCCGGCCAATGCTTCGTCAATTGAATTATCAACCACTTCGTAAACCAAATGGTGCAAGCCCCTAAAGCCGGTATCGCCAATGTACATGGATGGACGTTTTCTTACCGCTTCTAATCCTTCTAATACTTGTATATTATCGGCTCCGTAATTCCCTTTTTCTGTTGTAACTTCTGACATATTTTTCTATCTATCTAAATTTTTTAATATCCTTTAAATATACTGAAAAATTGCGGATTTGAGCTCATAAAAAAGATTAAATGTTACTAACAAAATGTTGAAAAACTTATATAAAAAATTAGGGTAATTTTACGCATATTTTAAACAATGATCTGGCACATTCTAAAATATCTTTCTGCGTTCGCTTTTCCGGTTTTTTATAAACGGATTGGGGCCAAAAATATTAAAAATGTCAGGGTAAAATCGCCCGTTATCATTGCCATGAATCATCCCAACGCTTTTACCGACCCAAGCATATTCACCTCTATCGCTTATCCGGCGCGAATTTGGTTTTTAGCAAGAGGCGATGCTTTTAAACCCGGATTAATTTCGTGGTTGCTCGAACAGATCGGTATTGTACCAATTTTCAGGATCCAGGATGGCGGCCGAGAAGGATTAAAAAAAAACGAAGACGCTTACAGGCGCGTAAATCATATTTTGAGCAGGAATAAAGGCATGGTTGTTTTTGCAGAAGGTTTATGTGTGCAGGAAAGAAGATTGCGCCCTTTAAAAAAAGGTGTAGCCCGTATGGTTTTCGGCGCATACGAATTTTTAAATAACGAAGAGTTGGTGGTTGTTCCGGTTGGTGTTAATTACAGCCAACCCGATAAATTCAGAAGCACTTTGTTTTACAATGTGGGCGAACCCATTCCTGTAAAAGATTTTATTAGTGAGTATAAACTGAACGCAGCTAAAGGCAACAAATTATTTTTGCAAACTCTTGAGCCAAAAATGAAAGAGCTCATTACACACATTAATAACAAAGAATATGATGCAGTGGTTTTGCAGATGGAAGAGTTGTGTAAAAAAGAACTTTTAATAGAACAAGGACTGAATTATAAAAATTTAGAACATGATTATTTAATTACAAAACAAATTACCGAAAAAGTAAATGTTGCCGAAATAAATAATAAGGAGATCCTGGAAGAGTTTAAAATAAAATCCGAAACTTATTTTAAAGAGGTTAGAGCAAACAGTTTGCGCGACTGGTTAATTGATCCAAATCAAAACAAAAAGGTAAACGGTATTAATTTAGTAGTAAGATATTTATTAATCACTCTTGGTTTTCCTTTGCATGTTTTAGGGTTGATCGGAAATTATTTACCCTATAAAACAACCGAAAAACTCACCAAAAAAATATTAAAAGGCAATAAAGAATTTTATTCTTCCATTACAATTGGATTGGGAATAATACTTTTTTTAATAAATTATTTAGTGTGGTTTTTTATTAGCTACGCTTTTTCTCCCGCAATTGTTTACCCCATTTTAATAAGTGTGCTTTTTAGTTTAGCCGGATGGTTCAGTATTAACTATTATTATTTTATGCTAAAAACTTTTGGTATGGCAAAAGCCTTAAAAAATAAAAAATTAACATCAAGTCTTTTAGAAAAACGAAAAGAATTAGTATCTTTAATTAACAAATTTTAAGGCAAAAATCACTTTTTTTTGGCACCAAATTTGAATTGTATCGTATAACTATATAATGAAAAGAGTAGCAAATAGTATAAAGAAAGCGGCCCTTGTGTTTGTAATTGCCGCTGTGTGTTCAGCCGGATATAAAACAGACAAAGCTTCAATTATCTCTCAGGCAATTGGTACAAAAGGACCTGATGATCAATTACCAAATATCACAAATATCGCGTTCAAAGAAGGAGAGATCTTAACCTACCGTTTGCATTATGGTATTATAAACGCCGGCCGTGCAACTTTAGAAGTAAAACCTGATCTGATAGATGTAAGTGGCAGAAAAGTTTATCACATTGTTGGCAGCGGTTACACAACCGGTACAACCGATTGGTTCTTTAAAGTGCGCGACAGGTATGAAACGTATTTGGATAAGGATGCCATGTTGCCATGGCTTTTTGTTAGAAGGGTGGAGGAGGGCGGTTACAAATTCAGTCAGGATTATACATTTAATCACTATACAAAAAAAGTAGATATTGGTAATGGCGAAAAGTTTGATGTGCCAACCGGTATTCAAGATATGGTGAGCGCGTTTTATTCGGCACGTAATTTAGACTTGAGCAACGCCAAAGAAGGCGATCTGTTTACATTGAATTGTTTTTTGGATAAAGAGATATGGCCATTGAAAATAAAATTTGTGGGCAAAGAAGAAATAAAAACAGATCTTGGAAAATTTCGCGCATTAAAATTCAGGCCCATTGTACAAAAAGGCAGGATCTTTAAAAAAGAAGAAGATCTTAATGTGTGGATCAGCGATGATAAGAACCATATTATTTTAAAGGCTCAGGCCCATGTAATTATTGGCAGTATTAAAATGGAAATTACTTCGGCAAATAATTTGGCTAATGAAACGAGTAAGGTGAATTAGGTTGATTCTATCTCTTAAAACTTCAATCCAATAACGATAATATCATCGGTTTGCGGATAATCCGCTTTCCACTCCATTATCGTTTTATTGATAAATTCTTTTTGTTCAACTATCGGTAAAAAAGAAGCTTCAACAATGATCTCTTTAAAACGTTTGGCCGAAAATTTCTTTTTATTTGGCCCGCCGTATTGGTCTTTAATGCCATCGCTCAACAAATAAATAAAACGGTTCTCTTGAAACGGAATTTCCTGAGTTGTAAATTGTAAACTATCACTGTCGCCAATTGAATGGCGCTGTGCCCTCAGATCAAAAAGCGCGTTGTTTACAATACTCACGGCATCTAATTTGGCCGCCGAAAAATACGCCGCTTTGGTTGCAAGGTTAATTGTAATTACACAGGCATCCATCCCATCGCGAATATTATCGGCTTTAAGGCTTAACTGAATATAAAATAAATAATTTAAACGCGTTAAAATTTCGCCGGGCAAATAACTGTTTTCTTCGTAAACAATTTTATTCATAAGCGAGGTGCCAACAATACTGAGCATGGCGCCCGGCACACCATGGCCTGTGCAATCGCCTGCAAAAATAATTAAATGGTCTTGGTGTTTTCCGATCCAATAAAAATCGCCGCTTACTTTATCTTTTGGTTTGTAAAAAATAAAACTTTCGGCAAGGTTGTCGCTTAAAATATTTTCGCCAACAAAGATCGCTTTTTGAATGCGTTCAGCATAAACAATACTATCCATCAATTCGGCTTTTTGCGCCTGAATTTCGGCGGTGCGTTCTTTAATGATCTTTTCGAGCAATAATTGTTTTAAGCGGTTAGAGCGTAAACGCAGATAAAAAAAAGTGAGTACCGACAAAATTAAAATAGACGCGCATAAATAAAAGAACCATGAGGTTTTATAAAATGGCGGAACAATTTTTATATTGATCACAAACGGCTCAATACTCCATATTTGATCGGCGTTTGAGCCAAGCAGCTCAAACTTATAATCGCCGGGCGGTAAAGAATTAAAAATTAAAAAATTATCTCCCGCGGGGGTTTGCCATTCGGTTTCAATAGGCGATAACTTAAATTTAAAACGATTTTTTTCGGGTAAATTAAAATCGAGCACGGTAAAATTTATTCTGAACGAATTTTGTTTTTCGGTTAATATCAATTCAGTTCCGTTGCTAATATTTTCGTAAAGTTTATTATCAGCCAACAAAACAAATTCGGTTACATCTACTTTTGGCGTAATAAAATGCGAGGTTTGAAAATCGGGATTGATAATAACCAAACCTTCTTGTGTAGCGAGATAAAAATAACCGTCGCGCACATCAGCCCTGTGAACAATATTGGAAGGCAATCCGTCTTCTGTTGTTATTTGTGTGATCTCACCCGTTGTGGGATTCCAGCAGGTAAGCCCGTCGTTACCTGCAAACCATATATTTGTTTTGTACTTAAAAATAAAGTAAGGTTCCGAAAAAAATTCGTTCTTGGACCTGTAAATGATTTCAAATTTATTTGTTTTCGGAAAAAACTTTATGATCCCAAAATATTGCGATGAAAGAAGAACTACTTCATCGTTCAATTTTACGGCATTTTTAATATTTCCAACATCCGGAAGATAGATCTTTTCAAGCTCTCTTGATGTGGGGTCAATCTTTAGCAGTCCGTTCTTGTGCGCGAAATAAATATGGTTACCGGATAAAAACGCCGAATAAAATACATTTGTAATTTCTAAAGGCTTTTTAAAAAAAGTGAATTGCTGGCTTATTTTATCAAAATAAAAAACTTCTTCCTTGCCGCCAAGCCATAATTTATTGGGGTTTTGGGGGTCTTGAATGCCGCAGGCTGAATAATGTTCCTGATAACCAAAATAGTTTTTCGCAACAGGATTACCGGAGGCAAAAGAAATTTTCTGAAAATTATTTTGGCCCAAAACGTAAAGGTCGCCATTGGTTTCTTCAATAAATTGGTTTACAAAACGCTCGTCGTTCTTAATTTCAGAATTAGGGCCGAAGTTGGCCGATTGTTTTTTTTGCCTGTCGTAAATTGAAAAACCTTCACCGTCAATTCCGGCGTAAACCATATTGTTTTGTGTTTTACTCGCTAAAACATTTACCACAATGTTGCCTTTAAAAGAACTTTTAGAGTTTCTGTTGTTCCTTCTAATAACTTCTATTGCCGGCCGTTTGCTTGTAATTTTTTGCAGGCCAACGTCGCTTCCGATCCATAAAATATCATTATCATCTTTTAAAAGCGCCCAGCATTTATTACTGATGAGTGATTTTTCATTGTCGGGGTCGTTCTTGTATATTTTAAATTCTTTTTTATCAATATCAAAAGCGGTGATACCAAAACTCCAGTAACTCTGCCAAATAACATTGTCTTTTGTATGCGTGTATGCAACATTGGAATAAAAATTTTCTGGAGCTGCATAATACGTAAATTTTAAATTGCCCGTATTGATTGAGCCCAATCCGTTGGTAAGCGCTACCCAAATGTTTCCCAGGTAATCTTCCGAAATTCCGGAAAGGTCGGAGGAATATTTTTCAAGTGCATTAATTTCGGATAATTGCTGCGTGGTAAAATTGTATTTGTAAACTGAATTTTTTTCATGGTTGGGATCATTGTTTTTCGCGGCCAGCCATAAATTACCAAGCCTGTCAATACACATGCATTTAACCGACCAGTCTTTTAAAAGTAACGTGTTGCCATGAGCAATTGTTTCTAGTTTATTTTTTAGCGCGTTATATTTTAGAAGCCCATCATTGGTGCCAATAATTTTTTCATCGTTCCGGTTGGATACAATGCAATTAATGGTATTTTTTTGTAGGAAATTGTTTTCTTTGGCATCAACTAAAACACGTTTAAAATTATTGCTATTATAGTTGTAAATATTTAAACCGTTTCGGGTACCAATAAAAATTAGATCCGCTTCTGTTTGATGAAAGCAAACGATGGATGAGTTACTGAGCGAATTTGAATCGTTTTGTAAATAGCGGTATTTGGTAAAGCGATAACCATCGTATTTATTTAATCCGCCGCTAGTGCCAACCCATAAATAACCTTTCTGATCCTGAAACAGCGCGCTTACAAGCGGGTTCGTTAGATCTTCGGCATTTACTTTATCAATGATGGCTGATTGCGAAATTTGTGACTTAAGCCCGGCCAGCAAAAAGAAGCATAAAATAAAAAACAGCCTGTGTTTAATACCGAGGCTCAGGCCGTTTTGATCCAATAACTGGCTTTTTATTTTCTGTTGCAAAGCCCTTCGCTCGGCATTTACCATTACTAATCGAGAATTGGTTTTGGACCAATTCACAAAAAGTAATGGTATAATTTGCATAAAAGTTGTGATGGCAATTAATTTATAATAACGTGTTTAAGATCTCACCGAACCTGTAAATATCTTTAAATGAATTATACAGCGGAACAGGCGCGCAACGAATTACGTTAGGTTCGCGCCAATCGGCGATAACACCGTGCTCAATTAATTTGCTATATAAATTTTTTCCATAACCGTTTGCAACGATCGAGATCTGGCAACCGCGGTTTTCGCTTGGTGTAATTATTTGTAGGCAATTATTTTTTTGTTTGCTCACCTCTTCAACCACAAACTCTAAATAAGCGCTTAATAGTTTTGCTTTTTTATTTAAGTCCGCCATTCCTACTTCATCAAAAATATCAAGGCTTGCCCGGCAAGCCGCCATGCTAAAAACAGGGGCGTTGCTTAATTGCCAGCGCTCAGCGGTCTTCATCGGTATAAATGTTTTATCCATTAAAAAACGAGATTCTTTTTCATGTCCCCACCACCCGGCGAATAAAGGCAGATCGGTGTTGCTTAAATGTTTTTCGTGAATAAAAGCACCGGCTACACTTCCGGGCCCGCTGTTTAAATATTTATAACTGCACCAGGCGGCAAAATCAACATTCCAATCATGTAAATGCAATTCTAAATTTCCGGCTCCGTGCGCCAGATCAAAACCCACTGTTGCGCCCGCTTTATGTCCCGCCTCCGTAATTTTTTTCATATCAAACACCTGCCCGGTAAAATAATTTACGCCGCCTATCATTATTAACGCGAGCGAATCTTTATTTTTTTCAATGGCCGAATAAATATCTTCATGGCGAATGGAATACTCATTTTCCCTTGGAGAAATTTCGATCAGGGCCTCTTCAATAGTAAAGCCGTGAAATTTAATTTGAGATTGCAAAGCGTATTGATCGCTCGGAAAAGCTTTTGCCTCGCATAAAATTTTGTAACGCTGTTTTGTTGGGCGGTAAAACGACACCATTAATAAATGCAGATTAACGGTGAGCTGATTCATCATAACTGTTTCTTTTGGGAAGGCCCCAACGATCTTTGCCATTTTATCGGTTAAAAATTCGTGATAGGGAAGCCAGGCATTCTTTGCTAAAAAATGTCCTTCAACGCCAAATTTTGCCCAATCATTTAATTCCTGTTGAATATAATGTTGAGTTGTTTTTGGTTGTAAGCCCAATGAATTGCCGGTAAAGTAAACAGCATCGCTGCCATTGTGTTGCGGTATAAAAAATTTATCGCGATACGTTCTTAACCCGTCAATGGCATCAAGCGCTTCGGCACATTCCAAATTATTTTTAAAATTGTTTGTTGGGTTCAATTCTTCTGCCATTGCTTACGGTTTATCAAGGATAAATGTAAGTATAAACCCAATTGTTTACAATTAGATTCAATTTTTTTATTATATTTATATGTTGAGAATAAATAAAATATCACGAATGAAAAAAGTAATAATTTTAATCTGTTTATTTAGCATGTTCATCGGCTATTCACAGCCATTTTTTAAAAACACAACCCAAAAAGCTTTGTCTTTTAAAGATCTGCAATTACAATTCGGCAAGTTTAAAAAGGAAAATGATCTTAAAAACGTTAAACACTGGAAAAGCTTTAAACGTTATGAAGCCGAGATGCAAATGCATACTAACGGAAGAGGCGAACCCGCCGGTTTTGAAGATTATATAAAAGAAGCCATCAATATGGCTGAACAAAAAAATCAAAATTCGGCTCTGGCTTCTCCATGGTTTCCGGTTGGGCCAAACGCCATACCAAATAATTTAACGGGTTATATGGAAAACGGGATCGGAAGAATTAATTGTGTAGGCTTTCATCCAACCAACCCGAATATTTTTTTTGTGGGCGTTGCGCAAGGCGGATTATGGAAAACCACCAACGGAGGCGCTTCGTATACTTGCTTAACCGATAATTTACCAATTACTCGAATCAGCGATATTGTTATTGATCCCACCAACACCAATGTGATGTATATTTCGGTTTGCGATTTTGAATACATTGGTTTTGGTTTGCATTATATTGGCGCGAAAAAAAGACATACGCATTTTGGATTGGGCGTTTATAAAACTACAGATGGTGGGCTTACCTGGAATCCAACAGGGCTTACCTTTCAATTAACGAATGGCGAAGCATCTTTGATCCGCAAAGTATTAATTCATCCAACAGGCACAAATACCCTATTGGCCTGCGGTGTTAGCGGCATGTACAGGTCAACGAACGGTGGCACAACGTGGACGCATACTTTAGATTCTTTATTTTGGGATATGGTAACGGATCCCACTAATCCAAATGTTGTTTACGCGGCAACCGGTTGGGTAAATAATTCAAATATGGGAACGGCCGGCATTTATAAATCAACCAATTTTGGTACAACGTGGACTTTATTAAACACAGGCATTCCGCTTACAGGAACTGTACAAAGAATAAGATTAGCCATTGCCCCAAGCGATAATAATTATGTTTACGCATTAACCTGCGACAACACATTTGGATTTTACGGGATTTATCAAAGTACGAATGCGGGTACCACGTGGACTTACAAACCACCCATTTTAAATATTTTGGAAGCCGGAAACGGTAACAGCAGCGGCGGGCAAGGCACTTACGATCTTGGGCTTTGCGTTAATGCAACCAATCGCGATATTATTTATACAGGCGGTGTAAATTTATGGAGCTCATCAAACGGCGGCACTTCTTTTAATCCCGTTAGTCATTGGACTTTACAGTATGGGCCAACAATACATGGCGATATACATTTTATTGCCAAGCAGCCGGTGAGCGGAAATTACTTTGCCTGCAGCGATGGCGGTATTTATAAAACATCATCCATTACAACCGGAGATTTTATAATGAACTGGCCAACTGTTTGGTCAAACTTAAGTAACGGTATGCAGGTTACTTCTTTTTACAGATTATCAAGTTCAAAGAATTCGGTTGGACGTTTAGTGGCGGGAGCACAGGATAACGCGAGTTTTTATTATAACGGATCTACATGGAGCACTATTTTTGGAGGAGACGGAATGGATAATTATTTAGATCCGTTAGCAAATCAGGATATTATTGGCTCGAGTCAATATGGAAATGTTTATTACAGTAATGATGATGGATTAACCGGAACAACTGTAGGTTCAAATCCAAACTTTGAAACTTCGGAATGGGTAACACCAATGGCGGCAGATTATAATAATCCGGGAATACTTTATTTGGGAAATGAAAATGTTGTAAAGTCAACCGACAATGGACAAACATGGACCGCGCTCGGAACAATTTACACCAACACCGCTACTTTATTAAATACCGAAATAAGCGCGCTGGCAGTTTCAAATACAAACAGTAATGTAATTTACGCGGCGCGAAGAGTGCGTTACGAATTAAGTTTGAACGGGATCATTATTAAATCAACCAACGGTGGAGTTAGTTTTACAAACGTTACAAATAATTTACCCGACACGCTTTATTATACGGGCATAGAAGTTTGCCCAACTAATTCGAATGAAGTAGTGGTTTGTATGGCGGGTTTTGCCAGCGGTTGTAAAATTTTTAAAACAATAAATGGCGGCACAACGTGGACGAATATTTCATACAACCTGCCAAACATTCCGGTAAACTGTATAAAGTATGTGCCAATAAGCGGGCAGTTGATAGCGGCAACCGATCTGGGAGTTTATGTTTTAAATAACGGCGCGGTTTTATGGAACAGTTACAGTTTAGGTTTGCCCAATGTAATTATTAGTGATATTGAATTTAATACACCGCTTAATAAAATTTATGTTTCAACTTTTGGGCGGGGAATTTGGGAAACCAATATGGCATTGATAACCGGTTTGCAAAATAATCCGGTAATGCAAACTATAGAGTTTAAAGTTTATCCGAGCATCAACAACGGAAAATTCACGTTAGAAATTCCCGCGAATGTTATCGCAGATAAATTAAAAGTAATTGATGTAATGGGAAGAGTGGTTTACGAAAGCGCGGTGAAAGAAAATACCAACGAATTAAATTTAAAATTGGTACCCGGAAATTATTACGTTAAAATAGAGAACGATAAATATATTGGTGTGAAGAAGATAGTCGTGGAGTAGGCTAACCACGGAGTTACCGGTAATAACCGCTGACATTCCATTCGACACCGACATTAAAATAATATCCAAATTCAATTTATTATTTTAACCCGACACTTCAAGACACTTTTTCGGATACCTGAATTATTTTTGTATCTTTATTCTGTGACAAAAAAAATCTTAATAGTTATTTCTCTCATCTTATTGACACTTCTGTGGTGTTGTAAAAAAAAACTGTTTAAACATGTAGAAGTGAAGGGGATTATTATGGACTATTTTACAAATCAACCTATAAATTCTTCCGTTAATTTATCCGCTGACGACGGCAACCAGAAGAATGCTCAACCTGCATTTTCATTAAAGACCGTTAATTCGGATGAAAGTGGTAATTTCTCAATTAAGTCGACCGCAGCAAGGACAGGGAATTATTTCTTATTTTTTCATTCATTACAAAATAACACTATTAATCAGCGGCCATTAAGCACTGGTAAGATAATGTGGGTAAAAATTTCAGACAATTCAACAAAGGACTTCGGACAAATATTTGAAGCAACCCATACTTTCTATGTTGTAATCACCTTGAACAATACTTCAGGACAGCATTGGGACTTTATTATCAGACCTCCTTTTAATCGAGATGCATTTGTTTACCCTTACCCCACGCCCTTAAATACACAATTTGTTTATTCTATTGAATATAGCAAAGAAGAGTTCGAAACCAATAATCATAACTTTAAATTTGGTTACGAGTTGATTGAACAAAATTCTTCTAATCAAAGTGGCGGTTCAGTTTCGATTCCTATTACAAGTAAAGACACGGTTTATACGACAATTAATTATTAGACCCAAATTTCAATGGACACGTTTGCAAAAAAACTGTGTGGCGGTTACTACCGGTAACACGGGTCGTGGCGCAATTGGGGTTTTCCCAAGTTTTTTTGCGGCGGGGACAAGTTGTCGGGCTGACGCCCGTTTTTATTGCCGCAAAAAAAGAGTACCTTTAAGCTACTAATAAAGTTTTGTCGGCTTAGACAGTTTTGAGTTCCAAAATCCCAACTGCGCCAGTCCCGAAACCGATACAGAGAAACACAGAGAATAAATTATTGGTTTGAAAATAAA
>JANYBY010000142.1 GCA_025360565.1 Bacteroidota bacterium | reverse complement strand
CATAAATTCCTGAAAATCTATTCCGTTATCGGCGTGCGCGCCGCCATTCAAAATATTCATCATTGGAATAGGCAATAAATTAGCGTTTACGCCTCCAACATATTTATACAAAGGCATTCTGCTTTCTTCGGCAGCCGCTTTTGCAACCGCAAGCGAAACACCTAAAATAGCATTTGCCCCAAGAGCCGCTTTATTTGGCGTTCCATCCAATCCCATCATGGCCCTGTCTATCATGGGCTGGTCCATTACCGACAAGCCTTTCAGGTTTTCGCGTAAAATAGTATTTACATTGTTAACCGCGTTGTTTACACTTTTACCAAGGTATTGAGATTTGTCATTGTCGCGCAGCTCAACAGCCTCGTGGCTTCCGGTTGAAGCGCCCGATGGAACGGCGGCACGGCCCAACACACCGTTTTCGGTTATTACATCTACTTCAACTGTGGGGTTACCGCGCGAATCGAGGATCTGGCGGGCTATGATGGTGTTTATATAACTCATATTAAATTAAAAATTTAGAATGAAAAATTTAGAATTAGTGGGACCAAATTAGTGATTATTTAAGAATGGAGAATTGTTGACTTTTAAACAATATATGATATAAATTTAAACCACATAGATTTAAACCACATAGAATCATTGTATTAGAAGAGTTAAAGGCAAACAAAGTAAATGGAAGCAAAGCTTCCATTCTATGCTTCCTCTTATTTTGTGATAAATGTCTATGTGATTAAATGCAAAAATTGGTTCAAAAAAACGTGAACCTATGTGGTTTAAATAATTTAATTTTTGAATACTATTTTCCCCTTTTATACGTTTATATTTGAATATTGAAATCATTCGGTAAAATAGCCTTCCTCGTTATCCTGTTCATCACAGTTTTTAATTTTGTTTCATGTAAAAAGGACAAAATAACCACCGACTCCGGGGCAAAGCTTCATTTTTCGCAAGATTCTGTTTTATTTGATACCGTTTTTACTACAATAGGATCTGCAACCCAAAATATAAAGATCAGAAATAACAACAGCCAGAAAATAAAAATTTCGAATATTCAATTGATTGGCGGAAACGCTTCTAACTTTATTATTAATGTGGACGGACTGCCCGGAAGAAGTTTTACAGATATTGTAATTGCGGCACACGATAGTATGTATATTTTTATTCAGGTAAATGTAAATCCGGGTAATCCAAATATCCCATTCATTATCAGCGATGGTATTCAATTTACCACCAACGGCAATGTGCAAACCGTATACCTGGAAGCATGGGGCCAAAACGCCTATTATCATAGGCCTACCGACGCTATTAAATTTAAAGACGGAACTTATTTTCCGTTTTCAATTATCAGTTCAACAAAAAATGTTGATACAACATGGACCAATGATAAGCCCCATGTTATTTACGGTTATTTAGTGGTGGATAGCGGACAAAAATTAACGATTCCGGCAGGGGTGCATATTTATATGAATTACAAAGCCGGCCTTTGGGTTTTTCAAGGCGGACAAATACAAATAAAAGGCACAAAAGGAAATGAAGTTACTTTTCAGGGAGCGAGGCGCGAAAAAGATTTGGCCGATGAACCCGGACAGTGGGACAGAATTTGGATAAACGAAGGGAGCGAAAATAATTTGATCAATTACGCAATTATTAAAAACGGATATATTGGTGTGCAGGCCGAAAATCTTGGATCATCTTTGGGTATTGACCCAACCGCCACCCGCAGATTAAAAATCACCAATACAAAAATTCAGAATATGAGTTTGTGGGGACTGTATGGTTTAAATTACAATGTATACGGAGGCAATAATGTGATCAGCAATTGCCAGGAATACAGCGTTAATTTACAATTGGGCGGAAAGTACACATTCATACATTGTACGTTTGCAAATTATTGGAACAAAGATAAGGCAAGAGATAAACCAACTATTAACATTAATAATTATTCTGCTGCATCAACTTTTTCTTTAGATACCTGTTATTTTGGTAATTGTATTGTTGATGGAAAACTGGGTAACGAACTTGGTATTGATCTTAAACCAACGCCCACGCCAAGTGTTGTATTCAGCAATTGCTGGTTAAAAACAACTATAGATGTAAACGCGGAACCTAACCGGTATTTTAATTGTATGAAATGGAATGGAAGCGACCTTGATTACGAAGACCCGGGCAATTATTATTTTAAAACGAAACCCAGTCAAGCTGCAGTAAAAAATTTCGTCAGCACCCAAGCAACTTCAAATGCTATACTATTCCCAACAGATATTGAAGGAGCGGTGAGAAATCAGGTGAGTGTAACGGTTGGAGCTTATTGGGTGAATTGAGCCGACTCAACATTCGCACATGTTCATTTTTCAATATTCATTGTTCAATTTCTGCAAATTGATAAGTGAAAATTTTAAATCGAAAATTGTACTCAAACTTAATTACTTCAACGTACAAGTTCTGAACTGCATATCATTAGGCTCATCAATATTGTATGATGTGCCGGAGCTGCAATTAGAAAGCGCATCTTTTTTGGTCACATTTGTAAAAGTGGTAATTTGTGTTGAGGCTTTCCCTGAACCTTGATTAACGTAGGTACAGGTGCAAGTTCTGTTTTTTTTGCAAGAAGCAAAAGTAATTCCTAAAGCTGCAATAGCTAAAATTGTAATTTTTTTCATGTTTTTTTTTGTTATAACAAAGATGAGGGACTTTATACTTACAAGTATTATATAATTTTGACAATAGCTTGCATTATTCATTGGTTTCATTTTTAGGCGGATTAAGAGAGTTAAAAATAATTAAACGTTTAATTACTAAAAATGATAATAGCTTTTAAAACTTATAACCATTCGGTAACTTCTAAATAGGTTTTTCAACCTAACTTTATTGTAAATAGAACTAGAAAGATCCGCCCTATGGAAAAGTATAAAAATGAAAGTACAGAAAGAAGCCCTTTAATTGATTTTGATCTTATTAAAGGGAGCTTATTAATTAAGGGGCGTTCAATAGCAGAAGACGCGCTTGAGTTTTATAAACCGTTGCTTAGCGCATTAGACCTATACTCTACATCAGTTAAGCCTTTAACCCTTGTTACGATAGAGCTTGAATATTTTAATACCCCGTCGGCCATCTCAATATTGGAAATTTTTAAAAAATTGGAAAGCATTCAGAAACAAGGAACCAATGTTATTATTAATTGGAAATACGAAGAAGAGGATATTATGGAATCAGGAGAGGATTATCAAACGCTAGTAGACCTTCCTTTCAGGATGATACAAATGTAATGCCCCGGAACTTCGTAAGGCCATTCTGAGGTACAAAAAATTTGTTCTGAAAGAAGCGTTATTTCTCAGGATGTTAAGCTAAAATAGTAACAGGGTTCTCTAAAAATATTTTTAAAGTTTGCAAAAATGCTGCACCTGTTGCTCCGTCCACACTCCGGTGATCACAAGCCAACGTTAACATCATGGTATTGCCGGGAACAACTAAATTATTTTTTACTACCGGCACTTGTCTTATGGCGCCAACCGAAAGTATACACGATTCAGGAGAGTTAATGATAGAAGTGAAAGATTCAATACCAAACATACCAAGATTAGAAACTGTAAACGTATTTCCTTCCCAATCGGCCGGCTGCAATTTTTTATCCTTGGCGCGTTTGCCAAGGTCTTTTGCTTGTGCCGAAATTTGTGAAAGCGAAAGCTGATCGGCAAAACGAATTACCGGAACCAATAAACCATCTTCAACCGCAACGGCCATGCCAATGTGTATGTGATGATTGAGCCTTATTTTATCCGTCATCCAACTGCTGTTAACGCGCGGGTGCTTACGCAGCGCGGCCGCGCAGGCTTTTATAACCAGATCGTTATACGATACTTTTGTATCGGGAATATTATTTATGGCTGTTCGCGCCGCGATGGCGTTATCCATATCCACTTCAATATTTAAATAAAAGTGAGGCGCGCCATTTTTACTTTCTAATAAACGGCGGGCAATGGTTTTGCGCATTTGCGATGCGGGTTCATCTGTAAAACTTTCTTTACCCAAAGTTATTTGCGCGGTTGCTGCAGAGGATTTTGACCCTGTTGAACCTTTAAAATTCTCAATATCGGATTTAGTAATACGGCCATTATCACCGCTGCCGTGTACGTTGCTGATGTCAATTCCTTTTTCTTTTGCCAACGCTTTTGCCAGGGGCGAAGCTTTTATTCTGCCGCCATCGCTAGTTGAGTTTGTAGAAACCGCGTTTTTTGTCTCAACTCCGCTTGAAGTAACAGCGTCTTGCTTCTTGCTGTCTTGACTCGTGCTGTCTTGTTTTTTGCCTCCGCCAGAATTCAGCGATGCTAAAATCGCATTGATATCTTCCCCGCCTTTTCCTAAAATTGCTAACACACTGTCAACCGGAACGCTTTTACCTTCGGCAATACCAATATGTATCAAAACACCATCCTGAAACGATTCAAATTCCATAGTGGCTTTATCTGTTGCTATATCCGCTAATAATTCGCCGCTCTTAACTTTATCGCCCACTTTTTTGTGCCATTTTTCTACCACACCTTCTGTCATCGTATCACTTAACTTTGGCATTCTCACGATCTCAACTCCAGCGGGAATAGCTGCTGCCGAGCTTGTTGTGGTGGCTGAGTTTGTCGAAGCCGCGTCTTGCGTCTTGCTGTCCTGCTTCTTGTCGTCTTTGCTCTCCGCTTTCCCTCCGGACTCACCGTTCATCAAACCTTTAATATCTTCTCCTTCTTTTCCTAAAATAGCAAGTACTGAATCTATAGGCGCCGCGCTTTTTTCGGGCACACCAATGTATAATAAAACCCCATCCTGAAAGGATTCAAATTCCATTGTAGCTTTATCGGTTTCAATATCGGCGAGCAGATCGCCGCTTTTAACTTTGTCGCCCACTTTTTTGTGCCACTTAGCCACAACACCTTCTGTCATGGTATCACTTAATCGGGGCATTCTAACTATTTCGGCCATTTTTTTTTATTTTCGGAAAGTCAATTTTAAATTTGTTTAAAGTTCAATAAAAGGGTATCCATCATCCGCGTAAACATCCTTGTACAACTCACTAGCATCGGGGTACGGACTATCTTCCGCGAACTTCACGCTTTCATCCACAAGAGCTTTTACACGGGCTTCCGCGGCTTCAACACCTGCATCATCCATCCATTTATTTTGTTTTAAGGTGTCTAAAACTTTTTCTATAGGATCTTGTTTTTGATATTCTTTTACTTCGTCCTTAGTACGGTAAGTTTGGGCATCGCTCATACTGTGCCCTTTGTAGCGGTAGGTTTTCATTTCTAAAAAAGTAGGGCCATCGCCTCTGCGCGCCCTTGCCACGGCTTCTTCCATTGCATCGTGAACAGCTTCAACCGTTAAACCGTCAACCGGTTTGCTTGGCATATCATAAGCTAATCCTAATTTCCAAAGGTCGTGCACATTACTGGTGCGTTCAACGCTGG
>JANYBY010000124.1 GCA_025360565.1 Bacteroidota bacterium | reverse complement strand
CGCCCACAATTTTGGTGCCGGCACCAATTAAATTAACTGAGCCTCCGTCAGTCGAATTATTTTTATTTGAACCTATTCCTAACATGGTTTAAATTTTTATAAAGTTAAGTATTTTTTCAAAAAATTGCCATTAATTACCCGAATTAAGCCAAATAGAACTCAGTTTTTCACGTATTTTCGCTAAAAAGGGCATTCTTTTAGGTTAATAATTGATGTATAAATTGGAAGAGATAGAAAAAAGGGCGTTTACTATACTAAACAAGGCTTACTGCTTGACGTTAAATTTTTTATAAGCGTCCATAAAAAAGAGCTTATAGGCTTCGGGATTTTTCTTTTTATATAAAAACGGAAGGTTAGTAGCCAGTATAGGATAAATTTCGGCATACTCGCGTTTTACCTCCGCTTTCCAAACATCTTTATCCGCCATTAACGCTTCATAATACGAAACCGCTTCTTGCGCGTTTGCATAGCTTTTTACAATAATCAATTGTTTGTTTTGCCCGAACAAATTACTGTTTATGATAAATTGTTTTGTAGAGTAATACTTTACATTAAAGGCATCAATGTTATTTTTAATTCCATCAGCAATTTTTGGGTCATCGGGAACAATAGCAATTAAAAAATGTTCACCATCGTGATTCACGTTAAAGGTATCAACACCAAACTGTCCGGGCTCAGCCATTTTAAACATTTCCGGATTTTTTTGTTTTTTGATCGACATTAAAATGTCATTCGCTAAAGGGGTTACATCCGATTTTGGATAATTGGCCACAAGCAATTTTAATCCGTACTCTAAAGAATCAATGCCTTTTAATTTACCGTAGCACATGGCTTTTATAAATTCAAATTTAGGTAAATAATCATTTTTACCAAATTTGGTAACGCCTTCACTGGCGAGCGAAAATCCTTGCGTATAATCATTCTCCTGATACGCTTTATACACATTTAAATAAAAACTTTCCACTTCGCTTTTTTTAGCATTCAGCTCAACAGCGCTATTGGGATTTTTTATAAGCAGAGCAAATTCGCTTTCAGGAAATTCGGTTAATATTTTTTCTTTGTATACATCCGCTTTTGTTTCTTTTTTTTCGTTCATGTAAACGCGGTAAAGAATGTAGTAGTTATTTAAAAGATATTTATTTTTTGGAAAACGTTTATTTAGTTCTTCAAATGCTGCAACCGCTTTTTGGGTATTGTGCAACTCTTCTTTATAAATGGAACCCATCAGATAATACGCTTCAATTATTTTGTCGTTGCTTTTTCCGATCAGAGAATCGCTAACCGGTAAATTCTTTTTGTAAGCGTCCCTTATTTTTTTAGGATCTTTTTCTTTTTTATCAATCACTACTTCCTTTGAATTATTTTGGTCCGGTGTTTCTTTTTCGGCGATCAGTGCTTTATTAGAACGGCGCCAGTTATCTTCGTATTTTCTATTGCCCCATTTTTTAGTGAACTCGGCAACACCTAAAGAAACCGTATTCATATTATAAAAATAAAAAGAGGCAGCGGGGTTATTCGGGTCGCCAATTTGTGTGCCACCAGGCAGGTTGGTGGGGTTATTGGGATTGTTATTCGCATTAAGTAAAGCGTCCTTTTCTTTTTGTTTACGTTCTTCTTCTCTTTCTTTAGCTCTAATGATCTTGTCAATATAAGCGTCGCGTTCGCTATCACTCATAAGGGCAAGGTGCTGCAAACTGTCTTCGTTTTTAATGGTTTTTATTTGTTTTACAAGTATTTCCAGCGTTTTTTTGCGAGCTACAATATTATTGTAATCGTTATGGTCTTTGGGCAATGTTACAATTGCACTGTCGTAATAAGCTCCAGCGGGCTGATAATTAGCAAGGTCAAAATTTATTTCGCCGAGTTTTAAATACGATAAAGCTTTTTGTGTTGGGTTAATTGAGCTTGTTTGTACCGAACGTTTGTAATAATACAAAGCCTTATCAACATTACTTTCTTTTTCTTCAATTTGCCCAAGTGTATAAAAAATAACATCGTAATAATCGCTGTTTTTAAACTCTTTCGACATTTTTAAGAGTTCTTTTTTTGTTTTTTCGGAACTGCTTCGTTTAACATCTAACAAACGGGCAATTTTAATTTTGGCGTAAAAAACCATTTCGTAATTTGGCCTTAAACGAATGGTTTTTCTGTAATATTCAACGGCGCGTTTGTTGTTTTTTTGCTCTTCGAATAATTGCGCTACAATAAAAGCGTAACGGGCTCTTTTGCTTTTTTTAATTCCGGTAAAAAGATTTCCGTTGCGCATGGCCTCCATTAATTTGGCGGCGGCTTCGGTATTTAATCCCCGGCGGGTATAATAATCCGCTTGCACTACCGGTAATTCTCTGGCAACTTTCCTTGGTAATTTACGTTCGTTCTTAAGTAAACTAATAAGTGGTTCGGAAGTGCTCACTGAACCAATTTCGTTATTGGCTTTGATCATCCACAAAAGGGCAGTAAATTTATCTTTTGAATGTTTGTAGGTTCTAGCCACGTATTCAAAAGCTTCCAATCCGCTAAAAAATTCGCGTTTATAAATGTGCGAAACCCCAATATTTATCCAGTTATTATCTATCCATTTACCTGATGAAGGAATAACTTCGCCTTTTTTATCTTTTATGGCATGCATTTGAATGCACTTAGATGATTTTTTAATGGCTTTGTCAAACTCAGCCGTACTTGCTTTTGCTTTTTCGGCAGTGGGATAAATATATACAGGTAATAGTTTTTCAAAATTATCCTTATGAGCCTTTTCTATCTTGTAAATGCCCTCATCAAGGTTAAGGGTAGAGTAGTAGAGGCCGTTATAGCGGGCGGTAATGTTATGGTAACCGCGGCTTACAAAAGTGTTCTTTTTTGTACTGCAGGAGGCCAAAATGAGGATCAGGCCAAATAGATATAAAATGTGCTTTTTAGGCATTAATATTTTATAACGGTAAAAGAGTAAATATAGTATGTATTATGCTTAAAAAATGCCCCTATTTTAAGTTCTTTAAACCTACCAGTTTACACCAACGAAATGTCAAATTGAACCAGGTCAACAAACTCCTGAACTCTATCATCCACGTCTTCTTGGGTAAGTCCTATAAGCCGCTCCGTTCCAAACTTTTCAACGGTAAAACTTGCCATTGCACTGCCAAAAATAATGGCGCGTTTCATGTTTTCGAAACTGATATCTTTTGTTTTAGCCAAATATCCAATAAATCCTCCGGCAAAGCTATCACCCGCTCCTGTTGGGTCGTAAACGTCTTCTAAAGGTAAGGCGGGAGCAAAAAACACTTCTTCACTATTAAACAATAAAGCTCCGTGTTCACCTTTTTTAATTACTAAAACCTTCGGACCCATTTTTAAGATCTTTTGCGCGGCCTTAACCAAACTGTGCTCTCCCGATAATTGGCGGGCTTCTGAGTCGTTAATGGTTAAAACATCAA
>JANYBY010000088.1 GCA_025360565.1 Bacteroidota bacterium | reverse complement strand
TTTCAAAAAGCAATTAGATAATCACGATAACGAAAAAGTAACTGTTCATTTTGCAGGAAGCGATAAATTTACTGCCGGCGATATTGGAAAATATGTGAATGGGTTCCAGATTTTAAATCCGGATCTGGTTATTTTTAATTGCGACCCTTCTGTTCGTTTAAAAATGGAATTAACGGTTGAACGCGGACGTGGTTACGTTCCTTCAGAAGAAAATAAATCAAACAGCGCACCAAACGGAACTATTTTTATTGATTCAATTTACACGCCTATAAAAAATGTAAAATATACCATTGAGAACTATCGTGTGGAACAAAAAACCGATTACGAGCGTTTGATCATGGATATTATTACAGATGGATCTATTCATCCAAAAGAAGCGTTAAAAGAAGCTGCTAAGATCTTGATCTTCCACTTTATGTTATTCTCTGACGAGAAAATTACTTTGGATACAGAAGAAAAACGTAACGAAGAAGAATTTGACGAAACAAGCCTTCACATGCGTCAGTTATTAAAAACCAAGTTAGTTGACATGGATCTATCCGTTCGCGCTTTAAATTGCTTAAAAGCGGCCGATGTTGAGACTTTAGGCGAACTTGTTTCATTTAACAAGAACGATCTTTTAAAATTCAGAAACTTTGGTAAAAAATCATTAACCGAATTAGAAGACCTTGTTCAAGCTAAAGGTTTACAGTTTGGAATGAATGTTGTAAAATATAAATTAGATAAAGACTAAATAATTGTTGAATTGAAGAATTGTAGAATTTTAGAATTAATTCAACAACTCTAAAATTCAAAAATTCAAAAATTAATAGAAATGAGACACGGAGATAAAATAAATAATTTAGGCAGAAAAACCGCTCACCGTCACGCCTTGCTAATGAACTTAGCCTGCGCATTGATCGAGAACAAGCGTATTTTTACCACCCTTGCAAAAGCAAAAGCTTTGCGTACTTACGTTGAACCACTTATTACTAAAAGTAAAGCCGACAGCACACACAGCCGCCGTACGGTTTTTGCTTATTTAAAAAATAAGGAAGCCGTTAGCGAATTGTTCAAAGACATTGCCGTAAAAATTGGTGATAGAAAAGGCGGTTACACCCGCATTATTAAAACCGGTAACAGACAAGGTGATGCCGCTGAAATGGCAATGATCGAATTGGTTGATTTTAATGAGTTGTATAGCAACAAAAAATCTACCGATACAGCTGCTAAGAAAACAACCCGTCGCGGACGTACAAAAACAGCTAAAACAACAGATACTGCAGCGAGTAAAGACGATTCGGCTAAAGCTGAATAATGTAAATATTGAAAAAATAAAAGACCGCTTCCGAAAAGAAGCGGTTTTTTTATTGGATCACCTGAATGCCTGCGGGCTTAATCGCCCACACCATGCACCTGAAAAACGTTACTTAAGTTAAAGAGAGTACCTGGTTGAAGGCAATCAATTAAAGTATTTATTATATTTGATATACAATTCTTACCGACTTGAAAAAGATACACCTTAGCACAACAATTGCAGTTGCCCTTATTATAGCTGGCATAGTTGGTATTGTTTTGGGTTATGCTCTATCTGCCATACTTTTTGTGGTGGCCTATTTCGCGGCCATAAAAGAGGTCTCTAAATACACAAGCGCCTATCAATTTGTAACTGTTTTTATTTCGGCGGCATTAACAGGCATCTCGCTTGACATGCCTTTAAATCACTTTCCGGTTTTTACTGCAGCTCTGCTCATGGCAGCTTTTGGTTCTATTTTCCGTATCGTTCTGTTTTCTGTTTTTTCGTATACAGGGCATTCCTGGTTTGAGCCGCTAATGTTTTTGCTTTCACTAACGGTTTACACACTTGGTAATATTCTTCTTCCTAACGGTTGGCAGGCTTACGTTTTTCCAGCACCAATCATTATTTTTTCGGCAATTTTAGGCTGGGGTATTTTAAAAGATAAAAAACAATTACTTGCCGCTACACAAGGCGGCTACCGCGTTCAAATTGGCAAAGCCGCGCACGAGTTTGAGTTGCCCGATCAAAACGGTAATAACGTTAAACTTTCTGATTTTAAAAATAAGCGTCATTTATTATTAATTTTTGTGCGTGGCGATTGGTGCCCGGGTTGCCACATGATGCTTCGTACTTACGAAAAGAACAACGAAAAATTTAAATCGAAGAATGTTCTGGTAATGGCCATTGGCCCGGATCCGGTGGGGGTTAACCGCGAAATGGTTGAAAAACTTGGCCTGGATTTTAAAGTGCTTGCCGATGAAGGCCAAAAAACAGCCATGCTTTACGGCGTTCAGTTAAAAGAATATGATAACGATTTTTCTGAAAAATACGAAGAAGGAATTCCTTTGCCCGCCTCATTTTTAGTTGACAAAACCGGCATCGTTCGTTATGTTTCACGGCCAGATAAAATAGGGGAGTTCTTAAATCCAACAATGATCTTTCCAATACTTGAAGGGCTGGATGCCCTACACAGCACTTCAAAAACAGAGATTGAATCAATTGTTCCAGAAAAAAAAGCAGTTGATACAAAACCTGAATCCACCGATGCGGCAGGCATTATAGCCGATCTAAAAAAGGAACTAAGCAATTATGAAAGCATTATTAACCAGGCCAACGATGCCATGCTTGTAATTGATATTGTTGACGGCACCATTCATCAAAGCAATCCAAGCGCGGCAATAATGCTTGAATACTCGAAAGAAGAACTTGAGAAAATATCTTTATTTGACCTACACCCAAAAGAATACCTTGAAAAAAGTTCGAGTATTGTGGCCGATGTTTGGGAAAAAGGAGGACTTATTTACAAAGACATTCCCTTTATAACAAAATCAAAAAAACTGGTGCCGGTTGAGTGTTCAGCCAAAGTAGCGCCGTTCGCAGGCCGCCCGGCCATTGTAATTTATGCCAGGGATATTAGCGAACGTTTACGTTTGGAAAAAGAAATAACCGGGCAACGTAAAATAATTGACGAGAAAAATAAAGGTATACAAGATAGCATTGAATACGCCAAACGCATACAGCAGTCTATTTTTATTGAAAAAGAAAAGTTAACCGCATATGCGCCACAATCTTTTATTTTATTTAAACCCCGCGATGTTGTTAGCGGTGATTTTTATTGGTTCACAAACTATGAGGTAAAGGCGAATGTAAAAGTTTCGGAAGGACACGAATACAAAGCAGGCTCTAACGTTTTAGTGGTGGCGGCCGTTGATTGCACAGGGCATGGCGTACCGGGAGCATTTATGAGTATTATCGGCAATACACTTTTAAACCAAACCTTAAGTAATTTAAATTTAAACACGGCATCAAGCGCGCTTGACTACGTAAACTCTGAACTTAAAAAGAGCCTCAATAAAAATAATAACGAAACTGCCCTGCGCGATGGAATGGATGTGGCCCTTTGTTGTATTGATATGCAGGGGATGATATTGGAATACGCCGGGGCAAACAATCCCATGTATTTAGTTAGGAACGGGGAGGTAATTGAGTTTAAAGCCGACAAGCAACCCATTACGGCCTCGACCGAAACCGTTGCAAAACCTTTTACCAACAATTTGTTTAGCCTAAAAAAGAACGATTGTATTTATCTTTTTACCGACGGTTATGTTGACCAATTTGGCGGCGAAGGGGTGGCAAATTTTAAACCCGGCGGAAAAAAATTTATGCATACACGTTTTAAGGAAACGCTAATTGCCTTAAAGGGAAAGAGCATGGAGGAACAACATCAATCGCTTTTAAATACCTTTGAAGAATGGCGAAAAAATGTTTCGCAAATTGACGATGTACTTGTGATTGGGATAAAAATTTAATTCGCAAGTTGTTCATAAACTTTTTTTTACGCGAACATTATTCCTTTATAAACCTGGCCTGAAGGTGATCGTTATTGCCGTTAAGTTTAATAAAATATAAACCCTTGTTAAGCTCACTTACATCAACACCTGTTTGATTAAACCCATTTTCGGCAGAAATACTATTTTTATAAATTGCTTTTCCGGTTACATCAAAAATTTCAATTGAAAAATTAACCGGGCCGTTTGAATTAAATCCAAGGTTTAAAAAATTTTGAGCAGGTACGGGCGTTACAACGATATCAGTTGCAGCGTTGTATTTAGGACTAACGCTTCTTAAATATGTATAAGAAAAAGTACCATCAAGGTTAAAGTATTTAATTCGGTAATACGAAAGGCCGGGTAGCGGGGAATTATCTGTTTCGCCGTAATTTTTAGTTGTGTTGCTATTTCCTGCAGCTTTTACTTTTTTTAGTTCTTCAAAATCTATTCCGTTATTTGACCTTTCTATCGCGAAATAATCGCTGTTAGTTTCAGAGGCTGTAATCCAGCTGATATCAACGGTTCTATTATTGTAAGTAGCAGTAAAGTCTGTAAACTCAACAGGTAATACTGCTAATAAATTATAAAATACCCTGCCATTAAACTGGCGTGGAGAAAAATTAGTTGAGAACAAATATTCTTTACCTGTTCCTTCGCGAATAATAATGTTGGCATCTGAGGCCAATAAATTACCAACGCCTGTTCCGTTAGTATAATCAACTACCGGGCCTCCAACAGTGGTGCGCGTTATGTAAAATGCCCTTGTTGTTCCAACAGGGATATTCTGATTTACTGCGATAGGAATGGAAGTTGCTACATTAGGCCCTGCAGAAACTACCCCTGCAGCAGAACCAACTAGGGTCCAAGCAGCGGGAGTACTCTCAAAACCAACATGTGTTCCAACTTTTGTATAAATATCAACATCGGTTGTGCCAACAGCAAAATTCATTTCAAAACACAAAATGGTTACACCGTTTGTACCGTTAATATCAAACATATGGCCGCGTTGAGCGTTGTTAGTGTTGTAAAAGGTAACCAGATTAGCTGCAGCAGGGCATCCCATCATTGCTTCTCCTTTGTGGGCGGTTACTCCTTTTAAATTGGAGGCATCAAAGTAAGAACCATCATCCTGCAATACTTGAATAGACTGAGCTTGAAGAGATGGGTGCAAAAGAGCCAGAAAAAAAACAGAACTATATAGAAATTTCATAAATTTAAATTCAATAGTATGCAAGTTAAGCAATTTAAGAGGCTCTGTTAAATAGATTTAGCAAAGCAATGATATGAATGAGTGAATGGTAGATTAAAAAGAGTAAGCGTTTGGTTATTTTACAAATTTATAGCCCACACTTCTTATAGATAAAAAATGCACAGGTTCTTTAGAGTTCTGTTCGAAATGTTTTCGGAAACCTAAAATATAATTATCAATTGTTCTTGAAGATGCGTTCTCATCCGATTCCCAAAGCGTATTTATAATTTCATCGCGCGAAATAACTTTATTGGCGGCCGAAGTAAGTAGTTTTAAAAGGCCTATTTCGCGTTTGGAAAGTGTAGAGGTGTTACCCGAGATATCTTTAATTTCAAATGTTTCAAAATTAATACTGCAGTTATTAAATGTAAAAACACTTTCATGCGGCTTTTCGGTTCGTTTTAAAACATTTTTTACCCTTAGCAATAACTCTTCCAGTTCAAAAGGCTTTACAATATAATCTTCGGCGCCTAATTTTAATCCGGCAATTTTATCGGTGCTTTCGCCCTTGGCGGTTAAAAAAATAATAGGAATAGTAGGGTTTATCTTTTTAAATTCAACAAATAGGTCAAAGCCGTTAATTTCGGGCAGCATCACATCTAACAAAACCAAATTAAGAATAGGTGAGTAGGCAATAAATTGTTTTAAAGCGTTTGAACCGGAGTAGGATACAATTACATTGTAATTTTCCAGTTTCAAATTAAGCGCTAAGGTATCGGCAAGATTTTGCTCGTCTTCTACAATTAATATTTTGCTCTGCGATCGCAATTAACTAAATGTGATTTTATAAGCGGCTCCACCGGCTAAGTCCATTTTTAATTCTGCACCCATTTGTTCGGTCAGCATTTTTATTAATTGTAAACCAAGGTTCGAATCAGTTTCAATATTAAAATTTTTCGGAAAACCAATACCATTGTCCCTAATTTCTAAAACATGTTTGTTTTCAAATTCAGACATTTTAATGCTGATCTCGCCTTCATTTTTTTTAAACGCGTACTTTATAGAGTTGGTAATAATTTCGTTCAGAATTAATCCAAGCGGAATAATGCGATCTATATCCAAAAAATAATTGTTGTTTATATTAAACGTAAATATAATTTTTGAATCGGGTTTTGACAAAGTATTAATAATGTTTTGACTTAAACGCTCAATGTAAACACCTGCTTCAATTTTTTTAAGATCCTTTGCCGAATAAAGCATTTCGTGCACCAGCGCCATTGAATTAATACGGTTACGGCTGGCCGATATAAGATTTAAAAAAATCTCATCTTTAATTGTTTCTGATTGTAAGCTCAATAAACTTGAAACAATTTGCAGATTATTTTTTACCCGATGATGAATTTCTTTTAATAATTGTTCTTTTTCTTTCAGCGAAATAGTAGAAGCTTCCAATTCTTCTCCAAGCATGTTAACGCCTGCACCAATGGCGTCAAACACATCGGTGTTGCCATGTACTTCTGTTTTTTGGCTAAAATCCAGGCGGGCATAGGCCATTATCACTTCAAGAATGCGGTTAACCTGCTGGTTGTTTACGGTAATTTTATCTTTAGAGGTTATTGACATGGCTCACAGAAATTTCTTTAACCATTCAATTGCATCAGGCTCTTCATCAAATAAGCGGGCGGGCACCTGCGGTTTATTTAAGCCCATAAAAAAATTACCGATCACCCGGCTCAGCGGCGATCTAACCATAATTGCCATGCAAATGATCCTGGTATCGCGACCATTGGTTGAAAAATGTTTTCTGGCTTCGCGCGACATAGATCTAACGCTTCGTGCATCAATGAACAAAGGGAATTTTTTGCCCGTGAAAAGCCCTGCAACCGCAATTGAGTTTTCTTTTGCTTGCGGCAAATCAATTTCGGCGTTAGGTTTTGTAACGGTGCGGCAAATACCATCGCCGCCCATCCAGGTATGAAAGGTAGAAAGCTCGATGGCATCAACTGGAGGCGTTAAGGTATTCATTTATGGCACTAAATTTAAATAATTAATAGACTTGTAAAGCTTTTTTTAAAAATAAATTCAGACAAAAATGACCTAATATTTTAATAGCTATCTTTGTAAAATGCCTGTACCACACATAAAAATTTACAGCGATGGAAGCTGTCATACCCAATTGCTGTGCGGTGCCTGGGCCGCCATAATTTTTATTGGAGAAAAAAAAGCGCTACTTAGCGGTACCGAAGATGATACCACCCATAACCGTATGGAGCTGATAGCGGTAATAAAAGCCATTGCGCATTTAGACGAGGCCGGTTTTGGCAAACAATTAATCTCCATTTTTTCTGACAGCCAATACGTGGTAAATATTACAGCTCGCAAAGAGCGACTAAAACAAAATAATTTTATTACCAAAAAAGGAACGCCGATACAGAATGTGGATCTTATTAAAAAATTTATTTCGCAAATAGAAAACCATAATTTGGAGTTTGTAAAAGTAAAAGCGCACCAAAAGAACGGCGATGCTTTGAACCGGGAAGTAGATATTACTGTAAGGCAACTGCTACGGCAAAAGGTAAATGAATATGGAAAAGAAAAGATCGGATGATCCATTACATGGAGTTACGTTAGAAATGATCCTGAATAAACTCGTGGAGCATTATGGCTGGGACCATTTGGGTACGAAAATAAATATAAAATGTTTTAACGATAAGCCGAGTATTAAATCGAGTTTAACCTTTTTGCGGAAGACACCGTGGGCCAGAAAAAAGGTTGAGGAAATGTATGTTTTTGTGGTGGGGAAATAAGAGATGAGGATTTATATTATTGGTGTTTTATTATTAACTATATGATTATCAATATTATATTAAGCATATAATTAACATTATGTTAAATTGCTACCCTGCAAAAAATATATCTCTGATCGCTTCAAGCTCGCAAAGAGGCAGGCGACTTTCCGCTCAGGCGTCGATATATTTTTCAGCCTCCGCACCCTATCGCGCCTGTGGGTATCGGACTAACTCGTCCTGCTACGTTTAGAAATTAGAAAGTTAAAAAACTGGCATATAAGAATCCAGTTTTGTTGATGGTTTTTGAAAAGAAAAAATCCCCACCGATTTGGTGAGGATTAAG
>JANYBY010000044.1 GCA_025360565.1 Bacteroidota bacterium | reverse complement strand
GGAACATGGTGCATTACGATGTGCAATTAATTGGTGGTATTGTTCTCCATCAAGGTAAAATTGCTGAGATGGCTACCGGTGAGGGTAAAACCCTTGTAGGTACCTTACCTATTTTCTTAAATGCCTTAGCTGGCAAAGGCGTACACGTAGTTACGGTTAACAACTACCTTTCTCGCCGTGACTCTGAATGGAACGGCCCTATTTTTGAATTTCATGGTTTAACGGTTGATTGTATTGATAAATACGAACCGCATTCTCCTGATCGTGTGGCTGCTTATAACTCTGATATTACGTACGGAACTAATAACGAGTTTGGTTTTGATTATTTGCGTGACAATATGGCGCATGATATTGATGGCTTAGTTCAACGTAAACACCACTTCGCTATTGTAGATGAGGTTGATTCTGTTTTAATTGATGATGCACGTACGCCCTTAATTATTTCAGGCCCTACACCACAAGGCGATAAACATGAGTTTACCCAATTAAAGCCTCGCATAGAAAAATTAGTAAGCGTACAAAAACAATACTTACTTACTTGTTTAACTGATGCAAAAAGATTGGTTGCCGAAGGAAAAGAAAAAGAAGCCGGAATCCCTTTGCTACGTGCGTTTAGAGGTTTACCAAAAAACACTGCGCTTATTAAATTTTTAAGCGAAACAGGTGTTCGTGCTTTGCTTCAAAAAACAGAAAACTATTATATGCAAGATCAGCAAAAAGAGATGCATAAAATAGATGAAGAACTTTATTTTGTAATCGACGAAAAAAATAACTCGGTTGATATGACCGAAAAAGGGATTGACCTTATCACCACTTCAGGTGAAGACACAAATTTCTTTATCATTCCAAACGTAGGGGACCAAATTGCCGATATCGAGAAAATGGTTGTTGCCGCAGAAGAAAAAATGCGCAAAAAAGAAATTCTTTTGCAGGAATTTACAGTTAAAAGCGAACGTATCCACACCATCGTACAATTATTAAAAGCATACGCCTTATTTGATAAAGACGATGAGTATGTAGTAATGGACGGGCAAGTAAAAATTGTTGACGAGCAAACAGGCCGTATCATGGAAGGCCGTCGTTACAGCGATGGATTACACCAAGCGATTGAAGCAAAAGAAAATGTAAAGATTGAAGCGGCTACACAAACGTATGCAACCATTACGCTGCAAAATTATTTCCGTATGTATAATAAACTAGCGGGAATGACAGGAACAGCGGAAACAGAAGCGCAAGAGTTCTGGGATATTTACAAGTTGGATGTTGTAGTTATTCCAACTAATCGTCCGATCTCTCGTAAAGACGAGCACGATTTAGTTTACAAAACAAAACGAGAAAAATACAACGCGGTAATTGAAGAGATCGCAAAATTAGTTGCAGCAGGAAGGCCCGTACTTGTTGGTACAACCACTGTAGATAATTCGGAAATATTAAGCCGGATGCTAAAATTGCGAGGCATTAAACACAATGTACTCAACGCAAAGCAACACCAAAAAGAAGCGCAAATTGTAGCGGAAGCCGGTTTACCGGGTAACGTAACAATCGCTACGAATATGGCCGGCCGTGGTACCGATATTAAATTAGGTTCAGGCGTGAAAGATTCCGGTGGTCTTGCCATCATTGGTACAGAGCGTCACGAGTCTCGTCGCGTTGACAGACAATTACGCGGACGTGCCGGACGACAAGGTGATCCGGGAACTTCGCAGTTCTTTGTTTCTTTGGAAGATGATTTGATGCGTTTATTCGGTAGCGAACGTATTGCGCGTTTGATGGACAGAATGGGATTGCAGGAAGGTGAAGTTATTCAACACAGTATGATCAGCAAATCGATTGAGCGTGCGCAGAAAAAAGTGGAAGAGAATAACTTTGGTACGCGTAAACGTTTGATCGAATATGATGATGTGATGAACGTACAGCGTGATGTAATTTACAAACGCCGTCGCAACGCATTGTTAGGAGATAAATTAAGTGTTGATATTGCCAATATCATGTTTGATGTGGGTGAAGATATGGTAACGCAGTTTCACGACGACAGAGATTACGAGGGAATGCGTTTCGAATTATTGAAAACATTCTCCATTGATGCACCTTATGACGCACAGGAATTCGGTTCGAAGAACACACTGGAATTAACACAGCGTACTTTTGAAAGTTCTTACAAACACTACAAGGACAAAAATGAAATGGTTGCCAACATGGTGTTGCCTGTAGTAACCGACGTTTATAAAAATCCAAACAACACTTTTGAAAATATCGTTACGCCGTTTACCGATAGCATCAAGGATATTCAGGTTGTTGCCAATCTGAAAAAATGTTACGAAACAAAAGGCCGTGAAAT
>JANYBY010000040.1 GCA_025360565.1 Bacteroidota bacterium | reverse complement strand
TGCCCACGCAATTGCTAGCCAAAGAAACAGAACAATCAAAAAATTTTGCTATAAACGCATCCAAAGAATCAATTCCGGCTACCCAGGTAGGTTGGTGACTATTGTTAGTTGCTATGGTTGTACCATTACGTGAAGCACTTTGTCCTACAATATAAACACTACCTGATCCTGAACGATCAGCTTCAATATCCCATGCATAGTCGAGATTATTGCCTCCATATAAAGTGCCCCATTGTCTTACACCGGCCGAATTGAATTTTGCCGCAAACCCGTCACAATCTCCTCCACCGTATATTGTTTGGTAACAACCCGGTGTAGCAATAACTGTTGAAGCAACCATGTTGTCTGTAGTCCCGCATATATAAATATTATTTAAATTATCTGATGTACAGCCTTTAACATCCTGCCCTCCCAATCCTCCATAATATGTTCCCCATAAGCGGGTTCCGGAGGCATTAAATTTTGCTAAATAACCTGCACCTTGGAGAAGGGATGACTGGTGACATCCTGCGGTTGTAATAACAAGAGTGTCGTCTGTACTTCCTGCAAAGTAAATATCCCCATTGTTGTCAACCGTACAAGCTTTGCTACCCGTTCCTTGATTTCCCCCATAGTAAGTACCCCATTGCCTTACTCCATTTGGGTTAAATTTTACAAGAAAAGCATTAAACACCCCGCTATTAAGGTTATCACCATGAATTGATTGATAACTTCCTACAGTAGCAATTGAAGTTCCATTTTTTGATGGTGTTGAACCTGACAAGTATGAATTTCCTAAAGCGTCAACTGCAAACCCGCCACCCACTTCAATAAGGTTCCCTCCATAATATGTCCCCCAAATGCGGGAACCACTTGGACTAAATTTTGCTATAAACAGATCAAGCAGACCACCTCCATAAGTTGGTTGGTGACATCCTGCACTTGCAAATACTGAACCGGAGTTTCCATCAGTATATCCGCCTATATAAATATTTCCTTGCTGATCGGTTACACATCCCCATACCTCATCATTTCCAGAACCTCCGTAATAAGTTCCCCATTGCCGCACGCCACTTGAATTTAATTTAACTATATAGGTATCGGCGCCACCAGGCAACGGTTGGGTTGACTGATAACACCCAGCCGTAACTATCCCGGCAGTTGATGATGTCATTCCAAATAAAAAAATATTTCCACTTCCATCAGTTGCTACTGATGAACCTTCTTCAAATCCGGAACCCCCATAATATGTTCCCCACAAACGAGAGCCGTTCGGATCAAATTTTACAACATAATGATCGGTATTACCTCCAAATGCAATTTGGTGACTTCCAACTGTGGCAATCATACCCGCAGTAACACAACTTGTTAAACCACAAAAGTTCACATTGCCTGAATTATCAATTGAAGAAAAGTTAGTTACGTTGTCGCCAGATCCATAATAAGTCCCCCAAGCCCTAACAGCAACCGCAGGATCAATAATCAATATTTGTTTTGGATCAACATTTTCTACCTTAAAACTCACAGTTTTATTTTTTACGATCCATAGTGAAATCAAAATTTTTTCTTTCTGTTTTACTAAGGGAGCCTTCTCTACTATTTCTCCAAGGGGAGTTTTTATCACAAGCTCACCATTATCATTTACCAAAATATTTTCCGCACCCTCAATATTAAATTGAATTTGTTTATGATCAGCACCGGCTGCAACAATATAATCGTATTCTAATTGCCCGGCCTTTTCGTAATAATGAACATCGATTCCATTGTAAACATTTTTTACTGTTATATCGGTAAATGATTTTACGTTAAGCGCTCCGCCTTCAGGACAACCGGATGTATAATAATTATCGTAGCCAGGTAAGGCAGTTCCCCTTTCTATTGCAATATTTTTATTTGTGTTTAACCAATTAATATCTGTTCGGTAAATCGTTATTTGATCAGGGCTTAATTTTGGTTTATTGGAAAGGCCTGGTCTTGCACTTATCCTTGCCTGATTTTTTGCGTTGAAATTTTCATTTTCCTTCCAGGAATCTACCCGCGTTAATTGATAACTTATCCCAGAATTTTTGATATGGTAAACCATGCCATTTGCTGAACCATAAAATAAAACATCCGGTCTTGCTTTATAATTTTGATCGTAAACCTGTCCTTTGTTTTCGGTAAAGGTGATGCTCTGGCTTAGATTTGGTTTATCGGCAAAACCGTAAAGAGTAATTACCAAGCCTATAACAAGTAAAGTGTTTTTCATAATGGCATTTAGGTTATTATATATTTAAAACTGAGATTTTATTTTTGAAGGAGAATTTTCTTTACAATAACTTCTTTCTCTGTTTTTAAATTAAGAAAATAAATTCCATCAATATTGCCGCTCAAATCAATTTCATATTTTGATGATGGGTCTATCTCTGTCCCCGGAATTAGGCTGATCTTTTCGCCCAACAAATTGTAAACCTCAACGCCTGCTATTTTTGAATTTCCGATCCGGTTAATTTTTAAAGTAATTTTTCCGTTTGTGGGATTGGGATACAAGCTAAGATCAATATCCAATATATTTTCGTGAACCCCCGCCACAAGTCCGTATTTATAAATACTTCCAATGTCATTGACGCCACCAGATGCAGTCACTCCATAAAGCGAATTGCCGGCACTTACGAGGGCTCCCGAAGGTGCACTGCCATTAGGCATTCCAGTAAAATCGTACAGATTACTATAACCCGTTCCATCAGGTTTTATTTTATAAATTGTTCCGTTATTGGTAAGACCTCCAAATGTTGTTGTGCCGTAAAGAAAAGTGCCATCCGAAATAAGAGCATCTATCGGACTGTTTCCGGTTGAAGCGCCTGAAAAATTAAAAAGAGTTGCGTAGCCCGTACCATCGGGTTTAATTTTAAATATAGTTCCAACACTGCTTGTGCCGCCGGCACTGCATAAGCCATAAAAAAAAGTACCATCAGAAAAAAGCGTACCATTTGGGCTACTGCCATCCGGGCTGTCGGTAAAATTATGCATGTTTAAAAACCCGGTGCCATCCGTTTTTATTTTAAATACTGTTCCATAATTATTTGTTCCGCCTGCTGATGCTGTTCCATATAAATAAGTGCCGTCAGAAATAAGGGCACCGTTGAGCATACTTCCGTTTGTTACTGCTACAAAATCAAGTAATTTCACAAATCCGGTTCCGTCGGGCTTTATTTTAAAAATAACGCCGGAACTGTTTACTCCTCCACTTTGCGTTGTTCCGTATAAAAAAGTGCCGTCATAAAAAAGAGCGCCTTGTGGGTTACTTCCGTTTGTGAAGTTAAAATCAAATATTTTCAATAAGCTTGTTCCGTCCGGTTTTATTTTAAATACTGTTCCACCACCCCCTGTACCGCCGAGTGAGGTCATTCCATACAAAAAGGTACCATCTGAGATCAGGGAACCGTAAGGCCTGCTCCCAATCGTTGCGGGACTAAAATCAAGAAGCTTGGCAAATGAAGTGCCATCGGGTTTTATTTTATAAAGCGAACCGCATTGACCAAATCCTCCGCAGCCAGAAATCGTGCCTCCGCTGGCCGACATACCATAAAGAAAGGTACCATCATACATAAGATGTCCGCTGGGAATAGCACCGTTCAATGGGCCCGTAAGATCCATGATCTTTGCCCATTGGGCTTTGGAAAATGAAGGAATTAATAATGAAAAAAGAAAAATAATGAATGCTAAGTTGGGTAATTTTGTTTTCATGTTTTTGATTTTATTATAATAAATTTTAATAAAGATAATTAAAATATGCTGCTTTGCAAACTATCAGATCTCAAAATCAATCGCCAGGTCTTCAATTCTTTCATCAGTCATATCCGCTAATTCTTTCCGCTACGCAGGATTACAAATCAGGAGTGTACTAAACAAGAATGTTTCACTCTTTCGGGTACGGTTTAATTTCAGAATGACGCTCCATCGTAGCCTAATATGATTAGAAAACAAATAGAATAAACAATTGAGTGCCTTAGGCACGATATATATTTTAAATGTTTCGTACAATCGTGATTGCAAATCCTTCGGAGCGGGGATCTTATTTAAAAACGAAAAAATTATTAAGGAATGAGAGGTGTCTTAAGCAGCTTTTTTAACCGCCCGTTTTTTTGATTTGAGTTTTTTAATAAACTCGCTTAAAGCTTTTTCTTCTTCTTTTGTAAGAGGTTTACTTTGAATAAAGTCCACGTCAAGTTCGTTTTTTGAATTTTGTTTTTTCACATTTAAGTATAGGTATTTTTCATCATTTGCCCAAATTGATTATAGGAAAAATGCTTCTGGAAGCGAACGGTATTGAGCCATTTATGGGCCCTTCCGGCACAAATGTAGCACACGAATTAACATATCGAAACCGTAGGATTTACCGCCAGCTGGAAAAGGATCTAATGGCATTGGATGACACCGCAAACTATGCTTGGGTGGTGGCTAGGTTAAAGATTGGGAAAATAGGGGATTGAAACTGCCAAAGTGTTAAATTTACCAAATTGGTTATTTTATTACCAAATTGGTAATTTTTTTGTATCTTTAGGGTATAAATAATAAGGCATGAATATTTACAACAAAAGCACCGTGATAGAGGCCTGTAAAAAGTATAGGAATGCCAAATTAGCATTAGAAATATGGTACGAAGAAGTTTTAACTAAAAAATGGAAAACACCAAATCAAATCAAACAAGAATACCGCGGAAATGTTAGTATACTAAAAAACAGCCGCGTGGTTTTTAACATTAAGGGGAATGATTTTAGGATAGTTGCGGAGATCAATTATGAGAATGGATGGGTGTTCATTAAGTTTATTGGAAAACATTCGGAGTATGATAAAATAGATGCAAACACTATAAATCTTTTTCAAGCAAAATCACCTAAGAAAACAAAATAACTTACGTAATATGAAAGTAGAAATTATCAATAGCAAAACTCAGTATGAGAAGGCTTTAAAGAGATTTGAAGAAATATTTCTCGCAAAGTCAAACAGTAAAGAAGGAAAGGAAGCTCAGCTCCTGGCTTTGGTCATAAAAGATTATGAAGACAAACATTTTGTTATGGAATCACCGGATCCGGTAGAGGTAATAAAATATCGTATGGAAGAAATGAATCTAACAAAGTCGGAGCTTGGCAAGATACTTGGATATAGTACACGCGTAAGCGATATTTTAAGTAAGGAAAGAAAATTGACTTTAGATATGATAAGGAATCTTCACAACAAACTGAATATCCCTTATGAAACTCTTGTTCAAGCCTATTGATACTAGCTTAACCAAATTAACGCTAAACAAAAAAGCCACTGAAAAGTGGCTTTTTTGTTTCTCTAACAGAACTGTTATTTCTAACAAATTTGTTAGACTGTGTAGGCCTAAAGACCTTTACAACTAACAATTATACCAATTCTTGGTTTAAAACAGTCCAAAGTTAAAGTAGTAAAAACTGCTTTAAACCTTAGAATGGTCAATACCGATCGATAATTTATTTTTTTAGAATTGGACCATAATAAATTGAGCATCGGTATTAATTCGAAAAGTTTGTATTTACATTTGTAAACAGATAACCATGAATATACAACTGAGAACCAATAACCGTCAACAGTTAACTTTCAACCTTCAACCTTAAGAAGGTTTATAATATTTCATCGCCTTTGGCATAAAGGCTTTCAGATCATTAATGCGCGTTTGATCGCTCGGGTGTGTACTTAAAATTTCGGGCGGTTTTTGTCCCCCCGATTTGCTCATTCTTTCCCAAAATGTAATGGCAACTTGAGGATCGTAACCCGCCATGGCCGCGAAGATCAGGCCCATTTCATCCGCTTCGGTTTCGTGACTACGGCTGTATTTTAAAGTTCCCAAACCTGTAGTTACACCGTAAGCCTGATTAAATATTTGTTGAGTAATAGCAGGTTTTTGCGACAATGCAACCGATAAAGCGGCGCCGCCAAACTGAACCAACAATCCTTCGCTCATGCGCTGGTTACCGTGCCTTGCAATAGCGTGCGAAATTTCGTGCCCCATCACCACCGCTAAACTTTGTTCATCTAATGTAACAGGCAATAAACCGGTATATACAACCACTTTACCGCCGGGCATACACCAGGCGTTAACCGTATTTTCATCAATTACATTAAATGCCCAGCTAAAACCCGCCAGATCTTTTGTGGCTTTTTTATCGGTGTAAAATTGCTCAACCGCCTTTTGAATTTTTGTTCCACACCTTCTTACTAATTGTACTCTATCATCATTATCGGGCAAGGGCGGGTGTTGTGCCAAAAACTGCGCGTACTCTGTGGTGCTCATGCTGATCATTTCGCTTTCGGGAATTAATGAGAGTGAGCGTTTACCGGTTACCGCATTTTTTTGACAAGCGAAAAATACGATTGACAAGATTGTTGATGTAATTAAAAATTTCTTCATTCTTTAATATTTTTACAGAAATTAAATGTTTGGGTTGAAAAGTTCAGTTTCGATCCCGATAACTATCGGGATTGCGCAGAAAAAAAATTGTGAGATATACCACGGTATATGAACAGTTTTTTTTCAAGCATAACGATGAAAATGGACTTTTCGGACAAACATTATTTAATCTTCGATTTTTGCGGAAAGACCCTTTTCAAGCAAACTTTCGCAAAAAGGTTTTAATTTTTTAAAAGTGCCGTTTTTAATAACGCATTTGCCTTTATAGTGCACTAAATGCGCGCACTGCTCTGCTTGCAAAACATCGTGACCGCACACTTTTACCAAACATTCAATTACCCAATCAAAAGTATTTACATCATCGTTATAAAGTAAAAGCGCTTTTAAAGCTTCTTCCTTTAAAATAACTTCAATCACTTCCTGCTCCAGTAAATCGGGCGAATCTAAAATATTCATAATTGGGATTACAAAATTAGCAAAAAGAATTCCTAATTGAAAATAAATGCAAAATATCTCAACGCCATTAACCGTAATTTGGGTATTTCTTATTAAATTTATATCTTTAGGTTATAAATTATTACAAATGGACTTACAAACACGAAAACTATATTTTATTCAAGACTTTCTTCGCTTGGCAAACGAGAGCTTAATTGACAAATTTGAAAAAGTTCTTCAACAAGAAAGAAAAAAAAATGTTGAGAAAGATATTTCCCCAATGACTTTGGCAGAATATGAACAACGTGTTGAGAATGCAAAATCCGATTTAAAGAATAATCGAGTAACATCTGCTAAGAAATTAAAAAAGGTAATTACTTCATGGCATTAACAACATTATGGTCTGACTCTGCAATTGCAGAACTACAAACCGTACATGATTATTATCTTACAAAGGCAGGTTCAAAAGTAGCTTCTAAAATCGTTAATTCTTTTGGTCGACAAATCCCTTCTACTTGCTAATAATCCAAGAATGGGGCAAATTGAGGAACTTTTAAGACACAAAAAAGATAGATCAGATATTTAGTGGAAGGAAATTACAAGATTGTATACGTGATAGAAAAAGAAATAGTACTAATTGCTTCTGTTTTTGATTGCAGACAAGATCCAAAAAAACTTGCTAAAAAAAGAATTTAAAGTCGCGTAATATTCAATTCTCACTCATCATTAATTTGAAAACGTAACAGAAACTTAATATTTAACGCCATAATTGCTCATTTATTCACTTCCTTCTGCCTAATTGGCTCATAAATTCTCATGGTCTGATTGTTGAAATGCCCTTAGGGTATAATTATTAATCCGGCTCATAGAAAAAGCTCATATTTTTAACCGATTTTATCAATTCTCGGTGTCTAAATATTGCTATCTTTATGGGCTTATATTTTAAAACTCAATATGCTCGATTTTCTGAAAAAAATGTTCGGTACAAAAAGCGAAAAGGATGTAAAAAACCTTGGCGCCAAAGTAGACGAAATAAATGAAATTTATACCTCACTTTCTACCATCTCTAACGATGAACTTCGCGCTAAATCGGCCGCGTTAAAAGCCAAACTTCAAACAGCCATTAAACCGCAAAACGATGAGATCGCCGCCATAAAAGCCCAGATCAATAACGAGGCTGAAATGGATGTGAACACTAAAGAAGACCTTTACAAAAAAATTGACGAGATAGATAAAGCGATCATTACGGTTTTAGATGAAGCAATGGTGGAGATCTTACCAGAAGCATTTGCTATTTTAAAAGAAACGGCCGCCCGCTTTACAAAAAACACAGAACTGGAAGTGAAGGCAAGTGAATTTGATAAAGATCTGGCTAAAGACCATACAAACGTTGAGATAAAAGGAGAAAAAGCTATTTACAAAAATAAATGGCTGGCAGCAGGTAGCGAAATTACCTGGAACATGGTGCATTACGATGTACAGTTAATTGGTGGTATTGTTTTGCATGAAGGAAAAATTTCTGAAATGGCCACCGGTGAAGGAAAAACATTGGTATCTACCCTGCCTGTTTTTTTAAATGCTTTAACAGGAAGAGGAGTTCACTTGGTTACCGTTAACAATTACCTGGCAAAACGCGACAGCGAATGGAACGCGCCCTTATTTCAGTTTCACGGATTAAGTGTTGATTGTATTGACAAGCACGAACCAAATACCGATGCGCGCCGCAAAGCATACAACTGCGATATTACTTACGGTACCAATAACGAATTTGGTTTTGATTATTTGCGTGATAACATGGCTCGCGGCCTTGATGACTTGGTTCAACGTAAACAT
>JANYBY010000008.1 GCA_025360565.1 Bacteroidota bacterium | reverse complement strand
AAACATCTAAACAAATATTGTAAAGTCCGGCGGCAGAATATGTATGTGAGGTAAATAGATTATTATCGTATAAGCCATCTCCCCAAAACCACGTTGAGTACAATATGTTTCCATAATAGGCTGGAGATGCAAGCCAGTTTAAGGGAGTACCGCTGTATACTACCGTGAAATTTGAATTTGCAATACACGGAATTGTGTTGATGTCGACAGGTAAACCACCCGACGTACAATTTGGATTGGAAGTGTTTAATGTAGGATAATGAAAGCCTCCATTAATATATGTGTGGCTAGCAGTTGCACCGGTAGCAGTTCCTCCATCACCAAAATCCCAGCTATAAGTTGTACCTCCATTCGTACCCGTTGATATGCTCTGGAAATTTACTACACCACCGGGATTAACTGTATGTGAGAAATTAACGTTTACGCTGGCTTGATTAATCGTCACCGGCAATATTGCTCTACAGTTATTACTATTGTCGTTCAGTATTATAGTCCATGTGCCTGCTATAGACGTAACAGTTGAAGTATTACCTGCGTATGGTCCTACAGCCAAAGTTCCTCCAAAACCTGGAGGAAGGAATGTAAAACTGCAAGTGGAAGCAGGTGTCTGAGATGAAATTGGGTTAATAAGTGACAAGGTGGTTTGACTTCCTGAACAACCAATTACAGGATTCGTATTTGAAATATTAAAATAAGGAAATATATCTACTGTTAATGTTTGTGGACTTATCGTAAAAAATTTTGACACTTGGCACAAACTCCCCAAGTCAGTTGTTACAACAGTATAAACTCCTGGAGAGAAAGAACCGGATAAAACACTTATGGCATTAGTTGAACTCATAACTGGGGTGCCCCCAGGTAAAGGATTCAATGGGCTATACCAATCGTGTCTGATATTTATTGTTGGGGTTATAGCGGTTGCCGTAAAACTTACGACTTGTCCTGGACCTGAACAAGAAACCGTTTGCGTTGCCGGGCTAACAGCGTTGGTGCATTGTCCCCAACTTTTTGCAAGTAAAAGGATAAAACAAAGGGTAAATAATTTTTTCATAGCTTGGAGTTAATAAGTGTTAACAAGAATAGTGCCAAAGATTATTATAATGCTCTTAACATCATAATCCCATTGGTTTTAACATTTAGATCAACAATTTTAGGTTTATCGAAAGTGTATGTCACCTAAGTCTCAATACCCAAACCTATTACTCAATACTCGTTACCTCTCCTTCTTAAAAGTCCCGAACGCCAAAGGGTTTGCCGAAATTTCTCCTTGTAAGTTTCGGTTCTTAAAAATATCAATTGCCGCGTATAAGGCTTTTTTAAAGGATTGATCGTTGGCCATATTTTTTCCGGCTATTTCGTAACCGGTGCCGTGATCGGGACTGGTACGAACCGCGCTTAAACCGGCGGTAAAATTTACGCCTTCGCTAAATGCCAATGTTTTAAACGGGATCAAACCCTGATCGTGATACATAGCTAAAATGCCGTCAAATTGTTTGTAGGTTCCGTTGCCAAAAAATCCGTCGGCCGAATAAGGACCGTAAATAATACCGTTTAAATTTAAGCTTTGAATAGCGGGGGTAATTACATCCCTGTCCTCAGTACCAATGGCGCCGCCGTCTCCGGCATGAGGGTTAAGCCCGAGCACTGCGATCTTTGGTTTGCGAACGCCAAAATCTTTCATCAACGATTCGTGAAGTTGTTTTATTTTTTTTGTCACGGTTTCAATAGTGATCTTTGAAGAAATATCTTTTACAGGTACATGGCCGGTAACAACAGCAATGCGCAAACCGTTATCTGTGCACATAAGCATTAAGGGATCGCCTCCCAATTTGCTTCCCAAATATTCGGTGTGGCCAATAAATTTAATGTCGTTCTCCACAGGAACGGCGCTTTGCATATTGCTTTTATTTATTGGGGCCGTAACCAAAACATCGATCTTTTTCTCAACTAAGGCCTGCGTGGCTTTTTCGAGTGACAGATATGCGTATTTACCGCCAACATCCGTTGATTTTCCCATTTCAATATTTACCTCTTCGTCGTAACACACAAAAACGTTTGCTTTTTTGGTGTTTAGCTGGGTAAAATCTTTTATGGGCGCAAAATTAAATTCTTCTAACCCCAATACTTTACGGTAATACGATACTGTTTTTTGTGAACTGAACAGAACAGGAGTGCAGATCTCGATCAAACCCGGATCCATCAGTGTTTTTAAAACCACTTCCAATCCAATTCCATTTACATCTCCTTGCGATATTCCAACAATTATTTTTTCGTTCATAATTTAAATTTTTAATGATGAAGCGATCTTTGGTAAAATTTTTCTCTTTCAAAGATCTGCTTCATTGTTATTTAATGCCGTATTTGGCTTTGTATTTTAAATACAATTCGGTTTGTTTGTTGCTTAAATTGATGGGTTTTCCGGCAATGTAAGCCAAAGTAACATTGTTTGTTTTCATGTCTAAAATATCGCCGCTACTTACAACAAGGCTTGCAATTTTTCCTTCTTCAATACTGCCTATTTGTGCATCCACGCCTAAAATTTTCGCGGCGTTTAAAGTAATGCTTTGTAAAGCTTGTTCTTTTGTTAAGCCGTATGCAACGGTAGTTCCGGCGGTAAATGGCAGGTTACGGCTTTGTGCCGCCTCCATATCCCCTTCTAATTGCAGGCAAAATAATACACTGTCTTTTAGTAACAGGTTGGGAATGTTATATGATAACTCCACATTCTCATCGTTTCGGTCGGGCAGATCGTGCACTCTGTTTATCATTACGGGAAAATTATTTTTGCGGATCTCCTTTGTGACTTTGTAGCTTTCTTTTGCGCCAACTAAAACCGTTTTTTTAATGTTTTGTTTTGTGCAAAAATTCATCGCAATTAAAATGTCTTTTGCTCTTTCAACATGCACATAAAGGTTGGCAGTGCCTTTAAATACAGCTCGCATGGCTTCAAAGCGAATATTTTTTTCAGTGATAACATCGGTTTTGCAATAACTTTGTGCGTCGTTAAAAAATTTGCTGAGGTAATTTAATTCTTCCTGGTATTTTTTTGTTGCATTCAAACTTCCTTCACTTTCCGTGTCATTTCTTCTTCCCGGGATCTTCGGAAAATTTAAATGAATTCCGTCATCCGCTTTTAAAACTGCGTCTTCCCAGTTCCATCCTTCAAGCGCGAATATAGAAGATGATCCGCTGATAAGTCCTTCGCGCGGGGTGCATTGGGTATAAAGCACGCCGTTTGTTTTTATGGTTGGCACAATGGCATTATCTGTATTGTAAGCGATTAACGTGCGTAAATGCGGATTGATATGCCCAACATCCGCAAAATCACGCGTGGCCCTTACAGCTTCCGCATCGTGTAAACCCAACACATTATTTGGATTAATGATTGCGGGATAAATATGTTTGTCCTGCAGATCAATAACGGTATCATAACTTCTGTAATTAAGCTTTAATCCCTTTACCGAACCAACCATTTCAATTTTATCTTTATTAATGGTAACAATACTGTTCTCAATTACTTTTCCGTTACCTAAATGAGCCGTGGCATTAATCAATGCAATGTGCGTATACGTTTTTTGTGCAAAACAGATTTGCACGAATAACATCAAACAAAATATTATTTTATAGTTTTTCATTTTTAATTCTCACTTATCAAGTCTCAATACGCAATACTCATTACTCAATACTAATCTATCTGTGTCCGGTCTCTGTTTCC
>JANYBY010000405.1 GCA_025360565.1 Bacteroidota bacterium | reverse complement strand
GCATGATTGCGGCATAGTGCATTCTTCATTTACCGTGTTTACCAACTTTAATTTTACATTTAACTGTCAGGTTCCTCAATCTGCTGAAAAGCGCATTTTTTATTTCGAAAATTTTATTCCTTCCTCGATTCTTAACTCCATTTGGCAGCCGCCAAAAATTTAATGATACTTTATTGTTTGCGTTAAACTCAGTTTGACCGTATCTAGTATTCATCTAATAAAAAATTTATGTTTAAAAATTATACGGCCTATTCCGTTTGGAATAAGTCAAAAACAGTTCAGCTGTTAATTGCCGCAACGCTTTTTGGGAGTATACCTCATTTGTTTGGGCAGGGCGACAGCACAAAAAAAACATTACCTTTTGCCATTGCCAAAGAAAAACAATTGCCCGAGGAAGATCTAAAAAATAAAAAAGAAGGGCTGTATGTTACCGCTTTACCCCAGTTAAGTTCCGACCCGGTGAATGGTTTTGGATACGGCGCCGAAGGTTTTTTATACTTTGATGGAAAAAAAACTGATCCTTTTTTTAATTACACTCCGTATCGTTGCAGAGTATCTCTTGTTCTATTCAATACTACCAAAGCCCAAAAAGAGGCCGCTGTAAAATTAGATATTCCATACATTTTTAATTCAAAATGGAGATTAAGAACAGAATTTATTTATGATAACAATCCCAACATGCTTTATTTTGGAATTTCTGAAAGATCGCTTCAGAATTTATCAAATCCTGAAACAAACATTACTTATTCGCAGTTTGATAATTACGATAAATCCATGTCGGACCTTTACAAAAATTACAACCGGTTTACCAGTAAAGATAATATTACTTTGAACCTAAGCGGCGAGCGTTCTTTTTTTGACAGTAAAATGCGCGCGGTTATTGGTATTGAATACGGCAATGTTGGCGTTACCACTTTTGCTGATTCTTCGCTTTTGCAAAACGAAAGCGCGAAAGGTTTAGCAAAAGGTGTGGGTCATTTTTTGGTGAACATCATTCAAAGCGCTTTAGTGTATGATACGCGCGATTTGGAGACCGATCCGGGAAAAGGAATTTTTGCGGAAATAACAAACGAATTAAGTTTACCTTCATTTGGTTCCACTTTCAGTTTTAATAAAACATTTGCGCATGTTAAACTTTATAAAAATATTATTTCTGGCTCGCCCAAAAAACTTTTGTTGGCGGTGAGGGCCGGTGCCGGATACATAGCTGGCAACGCGCCATTTCACGAATACCAACATCAATGGAGTTCGGAAGGAGAAATTGGCGGTGCTGTTGGCGGCGGTTTTACTTTGAGAGGATACAAACAATCACGATTTGTAGCAAGCGCGATGAGTTTTTTAAATGTGGAAATGCGTTATAGAATTACGCAATTTAAAGCCTTAAAGCAACATATTATATTGGGCGCAGTTCCCTTTTTTGATCTGGCCACCATAGGCGATACCCCTGCCCGTTTATTTACCTACGCCAACAACTACCGCTATTCTGAAGGAATGGGCTTAAGGGTTGTCTGGAACGTAAACACCGTGCTACGATTTGATTACGCGCTTTCAAAAGAGGATAAACAATTCTTTTTTCAGTTCGGGCATACTTTTTAGTCGAGCATCAAAAAGTAGATTTAAGATGTTTTTATTTGGGCGCCTTCTCGCGCTTTCACTTCAAGCCGGCTTAAATTTTGCAGTGTTTGTCGGGCTCCGGTGGCTTCCTTCGGTCGCCTCCTCACTCCGCAAACACTAAGCAAAATTTTGCGCCGGGCTTTACGTTCAATCGCTGGCGCAGTATTTCGTCTTCGCTATCGTAAAAACATCTGCCACCTTTTTAATACTTTATTGCAATTCCCGGCAGATTTTTATATCCGATTTTTTGAATATCATCTTTATGTACGTGAACTAATGAGAATTTAAAGGATGGCCTTTTTAGTTTCTGTTTTTATCATTATTTTATTACCTTAGCGCAACAAATTATAAAATGAAACCCGGCCTTCTTATTTCGATACTAATTTTTTTGTGCCTACCATGTATGCGCGCGCAAACATCGTTTAGCTGCACTACGCGCCAGTATTGTTATTGGAATGAAAATTCTAAGATCTATCAAAACTGCAAAGGTTACGAAGAAAATTCATTATTTGTGGTTAGCAAAGATGAAACATCCTTCACCCATGAAATTGGGTCAATGAAAACAAATTTTATTATTAACGAAAGGCAATACGATAAAGAAAATGATACCTGGACCTATCAGGTTACAGCCACTGAAGGCACTAAATTTGTTTATACATTTGATCCGCGAAATCAGGAAATTAGGTTTGTTTCGAAAAAAGAAGAAAAAACCGTTATGCAGATATTTACTATTAATTCCATCTATTGATCTTGGGCAAAACACTTTGTGTAAAATATTTTTTGTTAATTTTTTTTTTTAATTTTCCTTTCCACCTCTTACATCTTCGCGCAAAACTTAACCGCTCCTGCCTTTAAATTATATTTGATAGGAGACGCAGGCGAAAACGATACTACCGGAGCAACTTTGCGAGACCTGAAAATTAAATTACTTAACAACCCAAACAGCTGCGTTATTTTTTTGGGCGATAATTGCTATAAACAAATTTTGGGAGGTTTAGCAAAAGCCGAGCGAAAAGGGTTTGATGGAAAAAAGATCACCAGAAAAAGAATGCTTAGCCAGTTAAACATTTTAAAAGATCACAAAGGTTCGGCCTATTTTATTCCAGGCAATCACGATTGGTGGAATGGCATTTCGGTTAAAAAAGGAAAAAAAAATTTATTAAAAGAAGAGTTGTTTGTTAATGAAGAAGTAAAAAAATACGAGGGGTTGTTGAACCGAAACAACGGTGCATTTTTTCCTAAGAGCGGTGAAGCCGGACCCGTTGCAATAGAGCTAAATGAAGGGAAAATAAGGATGATTTTTATTGATACGTATCGCTTGATACTGGAAGCAATAAAGGGTAAACCAAAGAATAAATTGTATTTAAATCGCTTTTATTCCGATCTTGAAGAGGAACTTAAAAATGCCCAAAGCAAAGATCAAAAAATTATCATTGCGGGGCATCATCCCATTTTATCAAAAGGCAATCATTCAGGCAAAATTAAATTTTTCCACAAATACATAAAACGTTTTGCCAATTCAAACACTAATTACAAACCAAATAAAAGTATTGCGTTTGGCATCGACAGTCTGATGAAAAAATATGATCGCTCCGGAATTTATTATGTTGGCGGGCACGAACACTCCTTAGAATATTTTTATAATGATAATAGGCGATACATTATTAGCGGAGCCGGAAGTAAAGTGGATAAGGTGAAATTTGAAAACGTTGAAACCAAGGATGAATTTTTAAAATGGAACGAAGAAGGATTTTTTGAAATCGATTTTTATCCGCTTTCCGAAAAAATAATACTGCATCATCGCAAAAACATCAGATCCGAACTGCAATCCACCTGCGTAGATGGCTGTAATAACTAATTTTGGTCTTTTAATAAATCCATTTAGGAATAAGTAATTTCATTTTCAAAAATCGTTTGGGTAATTTTCATTGTCCCAAAACCCCGTTTCGTTAGTTCAAAAGCCTCTTTCGTTAAGTTCTTTAAAAAATGCTGTTTATTTATTTAACCTTTAAAGTAAAATTAAGCCATGCAAACATTATTTTTAATTACGATGCTCAGCCTTTTTCATTCAAATGAAATGAATGTAAATTATTCTTCTGTAAATTCAGAGATCAGAACCGAAGCTAAATTTGAAATTAAAAAAAATGAAGATTTTAAAGGTAAAAGCCTTGAGCCCTTGTATTCTATTGCTTATATAAACGAAGCCGGTAAACGTTTTCGTTTTTTTGAAATAATAAAAACCGATAATAAATTAAAAGATTATTTTCCGGCCGAGTTTGTTTTAATTGAAATGTTGAACGGCTCTCAAAAAAATTATTTTCCCCTAGGCTGGGAAACCACTAAAATTACTGAGGTGGATATAAAAAAAGATTGTCAGGGCATTATTAACGGGAGCATTAAGCCCATTGATATAGGCAATTAATTTTATTTCTCTTCTTTCTTAATTCCAATAAATGGAATTCCTTTTTCTCTAATAAGGTTATTGAATTTTAAAATATCTTCTTCGTTTATTTTTTTAAATTTATTTATTTGAATATCCGCTTGTTGCCCTAAATCTGCCAAAGCCTCTTTTACCTGTTTGGTTGGCGCGTAATTACCACTGGCAGCGTAACCGTATAAACCCGAGATCTTATCATTCAGCCTTATCGGGAAATTAAGCACATCTTGTTCGCTTTTTGCTTTCGTTTGATAAAGTGCTTCTTCTATTCGCGTAATGTATTTATTTATTGTATCGGCCGACGACTTAATTTCTTTCGGACAATTTTTTCCTTGTAGCGCGGTAAAATCGTTTAACTGTTTACGCAGATCGCGAATGTTCCTTATCGTTTTTTGGATCTCCGAAAATTTATCTCTCACTGCGATCAAAAAATTAAATTGTTCCTCGTAATCCGGCTGGGTGCATTTATAAACGGGATTGGCCTTGATCTCAAATTCCTTTTCCAAACTATCGTTTCCCAATCTAATTTCTAAAAAATATTTTCCGGGCGCGGCTTTTGGCCCCGGCACAGTGCCGCTCCACAAGATCATGCCCTCAATTTTTTCAGCAGGCGGGTAATACATGTCCCACACAAACTGATTCATTCCTTTTTCAGCGTCTATCTTCCCAATATCGCCTGTACCATTGGTGGTAAATACTTTTATCGGTTTTTTGTTTTTATCTTTTACGGTAATTTTTACCAATGTGCTGTCTTTATATTCCTTTAAAAAATAATCGGTTACTATTCCGTTAGGCGGATTGACGCCCGCGTTTTTTACATTTAAATTCTGAACCCCATCATAGCGGTAAGCAGAAGCTATATCAAATACATAAATATTTTTATCTAAAATACCAGCTTGCAGTTGCTGAACAATTCCTAAATTATCAAGTACCCAAAACGATCTTCCTTGTGTTGCTACAACCAAGCCATTTTCTTTAATGGTAAGATCTGTAATTGGCACTTTTGGTAAATTCAACTGAAAAGGTTTCCAGCTTTCACCATCGTTATAACTTATGTACATACCGTATTCGGTGCCGCAATACAACAAACCCGAATTTTTTTTATCCGCCCTTAAACATCTTGTAAAATGCGTCGCGGGAATTCCGTTGGTTATTAATTTCCACGTTTTGCCATAATCCTCTGTTTTAAAAATATAGGGTGTAAAATCATCGCTCTTGTATTTTGTTCCTACAAAGTACGCTTTGCCTTTTTTAAACAAACTTGTTTCTACACAATTCCACATCATTCCTTCTTTTGCACCGGGCGGTGTAACATTTTCCCAATTTTTTCCGGCATCTTTACTTACGTGGATCAATCCGTCATCGCTTCCGGTCCATAACAGATCTTTTTCCAATTCAGATTCAGTCGCTGTAAAAATTGTGCAGTATACTTCAACTCCTGTATTATCTTTTGTAATAGGGCCGCCGCTCGCTTTTTGTTTTAATTTATCATTCGTTGTAAGATCGCCGCCCAGCGCGGTCCAGTTGGCTCCTTCATTTTCAGTTACAAATAATACATTTCCTCCGGCGTATATTTTTTTTGGATTATGAGGCGAAAAGAAAATTGGAAAATTCCATTGAAAGCGATACTTCTGCACATCGGCTCCTGCACCTATCGGGCTATCGGGCCAAACACTTATTGATCTGTTCTCTCCCGTTTTATGATCAAAGCGCGAAAGATAACCTCCGTAATTTCCGCCGTAAACTATATCCGGATTGGTTGGATCGGCAACAACATATCCACTTTCAAATCCCGCGGTGGATGACCAATCGTTTTGCGTAATGGCATCGCCGCTGCTTCGTGATAAAATTCTTACGGTTGAATTGTCCTGCTGAGCTCCTAAAATTCGGTACGGAAAATGATTATCTGTACTTACCCTGTAAAACTGCGCTGTTGGCTGATTGTGATAGGTGCTCCAGTTATTTCCGCCATCAAAACTTATTTGCGCGCCACCATCATCTGCAATTACCATTCTGTTTCCGTCTTCCGGGTCTAACCATAGATCGTGATGATCGCCGTGCGGTGTATTAATTACTTTAAAAGTTTTTCCGCCATCAATACTCTTCATAAAATTTACGTTGAGTACATACACAACATCTGCATTTTTAGGATCAACAAAAACTTTGCTATAATACCATGCCCTTTGGCGTATAGTGTTTTCAGCGCATTGCAGTGTCCATGTTTCGCCGGCATCGTTACTGCAAAGTAATCCGCCCTTTTCATTTTCCACTAAAGCGTAAATTTTTTCAGGATTAGAAGGGGCCACCGCCACGCCAATGATGCCCACAATTGATTTAGCAGGAAATCCTTTTTTATCATTTAATTTTTTCCAGGTTTCTCCACCATCCGTACTTTTCCATAAAAAACTGCCCGCGCCGCCACTTTCAAAACTATAAGGGGTTCGTATAGCGCTCCAAGTAGAAGCATATAATGTTTGCGGGTTCCCGGGTTCCATGGTAAGATCTACCGCGCCACTTTGTTTATCACTGAATAAAACTTTGCGCCAATTTTTTCCGCCATCTGTTGTTTTATAAATTCCTCTTTCATCATTAGATCCAAAAATATGACCCAATGCCGCCACCCAAACTACATCGGGATTTTTTGGATGAATAATAATGCGTACAATATGCCTTGTATCTTTTAATCCTAAATTTTTCCAAGTCCTTCCTCCGTCATCTGTTCTCCAAATTCCAAAACCTTCACTCACGTTTCCTCTAACTGTTGCTTCGCCCTCGCCTACATATAATATAGTTGGGTCGCTTGGGGCAATTGCAATTGAGCCAATTGAACCGCCAAAATATTTATCGGAAATGTTTTTCCAATTACTTCCACCATCAATTGTTTTCCAAACACCACCGCCTGTTACACCACTATAAAAAATATTTTTTTGTTTTAGATCGCCGCACACGGCCGAACTTCTGCCTCCACGAAAAGGACCTACTAAACGGTATTTTACTTTGCTTAATAAAAGGCTGTCGCCGTTAACTGCAGCAGGACCTTTTGTTTTTTGAGAAAAGGAAATACATGCAATTAGTAAAGCCGCTGTAAGAAGAATTATTTTTTTCATTTTTTGGTGCTGTAATGGGTGATGTAATGGAAGTTCTAATGTATATAATTTTTTGACGTTTAAATTCCCCTATATGAGGTGATTTAATCATATAAAAGGATATATTTGCTTAAACTTAAAAAACTAATAGTATGAAAAAAATTAAAGTATTTGCGGTATGCGCAGCAATTATCGGGGCATTTTGCTTTGGAAATTCATTACGTCTTGGCGACGAAAAACATCCATTCATGCACGCAGCCAAAAAAAACCTGGAACAAGCTAAAAAAGATCTTGAGGCTGCAGCGAACGATTTTGGCGGACACAGAGTAAAAGCCATTGGTTTAATTGACCAGGCAATCGGCGAAATTAAAGAAGGAATTGCTGTAGCTGATAAAAAATAATTTTGGTGAAATTAAAAAAAAGGCGATAATTAATTATCGCCTTTTTTGTTTTCAAAATTTCTACTATTTAACTTAAGTCAAATTTTATTCCTTGTGCCAGTGAAGCCTTGCTGCCCCAGTTAAGCGTGTTGGTTTGTCGGCGCATGTATGCTTTCCATGCATCTGATCCGCTTTCGCGCCCGCCGCCTGTTTCTTTTTCGCCACCAAAGGCCCCGCCAATTTCGGCACCGCTGGTTCCAATATTTACATTCGCAATTCCGCAATCGCTTCCGGCTGCGCTTAAAAATAATTCAGCTTCGCGCATATTTAAGGTCATAATTGCGCTTGACAAACCTTGAGGCACACCGTTTTGCAGGGCAATGGCCTCGTCAAGTGTTTTGTATTTCATAATATATAAAATGGGCGCAAAGGTTTCGTGTTGCACAATAGCCATATCGTTTTTTGCTTCGGCAATAGCGGGTTTAACATAACAGCCGCTTTCAAATCCTTTTCCTTCCAACACACCGCCCGGCACAATAATTTTTCCTCCTTCAGAAATTACACTTTCCAACGAATTTAAATATTTTTTTACTGCGTCTTTATCGATCAGCGGACCTACATGATTTGCTTCGTTTAAAGGATCGCCAATTTTTAATTGCGCGTAAGCTTTAACCAATTGGTCTTTTGCTTTATCATAAATATTTTCGTGAATAATTAAACGGCGTGTAGTTGTACAACGTTGCCCGGCTGTGCCAATAGCCCCGAATACCGCGCCAATTAAGGTGTTATCAAGATCAGCATTTTCGGTAATAATGATGGCGTTGTTGCCGCCCAATTCTAAAATTGATCTTCCAAAACGTTCGGCCACAGTAGCCCCTACAATTTTTCCCATTTGTGTTGAGCCAGTAGCTGAGATGAGTGGCACATGGGTGTCGGCAGTTAAAAGCTGGCCAACAACATAATTACCATTTACTAAACTTGAAATACCTTCGGGTAAATTATTTTCTTTTGCAACTTCGTTCCATATATTTTGGCAAGCAACCGAACATAAAGGTGTTTTTTCGGATGGCTTCCAAATACACACGTCACCGCAGATCCAAGCCAGCGAACTGTTCCAGGCCCAGACGGCAACCGGGAAATTAAATGCGGAAATGATTCCCACAATTCCGAGCGGATGCCATTGTTCCATCATACGGTGTTGAGGACGCTCACTGTGGAGTTGTAATCCGTATAATTGGCGCGATAAGCCAACCGCAAAATCACATATATCTATCATTTCCTGCACTTCGCCTAAACCTTCCTGATAAGATTTTCCCATTTCATAGGAAACCAGTTTTCCAAGGCCTGCCTTTTTTGCGCGCAATTTATCGCCAAACTGCCGCACATATTCTCCGCGTTTGGGCGCGGGAATTTCTCTCCAAAATTTAAACGCATCGGAAGCGGTTGAAACAACTTTTAAATAATCAGCTTTTGTGGCAGTTTTAATTTTGCCAATTAATTTCCCGTCAACCGGGCTAAACGACTCTATTACTTCTCCGTTCGAGAACCAGTTTTGACCTGTTGAACAACCTTCGTTTATTTCTTTTAATCCTAATGATCTTAATACCTCTTGCATATTTTAAAAATTGAGATGCAAAGGTAATTAATATTTATGGCTTTCGTTGTTTTAAAACAAATACAATTTGTTCATAAACTTCTAACTGATTGTTGATTAGACCTTGATCGGAGCCCGGGAGCGTAAACACTTTTGTTGTTTGTTAGAGTTTAGCAGTTATAAAAATCTCAAAACAAGCTTCCCGGACTCCAAACCTAAGGCGAATTAAAGGTAAACAGAAGATCTTAAAAAAAATCTTTAAGAAGTAAATTTGATGATTTATTGACGGATGCTTAACAAATAAATCTATTTAGTAAAACTCAATTTTTCGTGAACACAATTTCAAGTACCTTAAACGTATTTGGCTTTATACTAGGCTTGGGCTTAGGCTCATCTGCCGTTGGTTTTGGGGTTTCACCGAATTCGGCGACGGGTAAAAAAATATGATTTGTAATTGAATTAACCGCAATTGTTTTTGCCCCTTTTTGTGTTTTAAAAGTTTCTAATACTTTATAGGTGTCCTCATTTTCCTGCTGAATAATTGTCATTGTTCCTTCGCCATTTGAAGCGTAAACTCTTTTAAAACCTTTGTCAAAAGCAACTCCATCACAATGATCGCCAACGGGCAACGTTGAAATTTGTTTTCCGGTTTCCGCGTTTACGATCACCATTAATTTATTTCCGCATACACTAAACAAGCGATGAGTTTTATTATCAAGGGCCAAACCGGTAGGCTCTTCTCCGGGAGAAAGTGACCAGTTCTGTTCCACTTTTAAAGTTGTTGAGTTGATAACCGCAATTGAGTTTTTGGTTTCAATATTCACAAATATTTTTCCGTTTTCATCTGTAACTGAAAATTCGGGTTTGCCTTCAAATAAAATTGTTGAAATTACTTTTTCGGTTGTAGCATCAATTACTGTTGCATTATTGCTTTTACCGTTAAAAACAAATACTTTATTCGAAAACTTGTCATAAACAATTGCATCCGGTTTTGCACCGGTAACTTTTACTTTCGATTTTGTCTCCAGTGTTTTCAGATCAAATATTGTTACCGAAGAGTCTTTCCCGTTACTGGTAAATCCCTTATTCAGATCCGGAGCTAAGGCAATTCCATGCACACCTTTTGTATCTTTTATTACGGCAATTTGTTTTTTGGTTTTTAGATCTACAACTTGTACCTGCGTAGCGTGCGAAACATAAACTCTCTCATTAACTTCATCCATGGTAATATAATCCCAACTCCCGTCACCTTCCAAGCTAATCGCGTTATTTAATTTGTACTGCGATTTTACATTTTGGGCGTTTACTAAAAAAGTAATACTGAGTAATGCAATTGTGATCTTTTTTTTCATCTGTTGTTAATTTTAAATTTTTGTCATAAAATTTCCTCTATAATAACTTTTGTTTCCCGATTTCATTGATACGAATTATGGCTCATTTCATAACACTATTATTTTGTTGAGAGAATAAAAATACCCAAACAAAAACTGTTTGGGTATTTTTTAAAATCTGTTTATCTATTCTTTTATGAATTTTAATGTTTGCGATCTTTTACTATTTAATTCTGTTATGTTTACATAGTAAAGTCCTTTGCTGAGTATTGAAACATCAACCGGCGCTTGTTCGTTCTCTTTCCTTTCAATGAAAGAAACAACTTGCCCTATCACATTTAAAATGGAAATATTTATGGGTTCTTTTGAGGAACTTATTACCGTTACATTATCACTTGAAGGATTAGGATAAAGGGAATAACCCAAAGTATTATTTTTTAATTCATGCACACCGTTTGGTATTGTTACGATCGAATCTCCTTCAACAGTTATATTATCCCATCTGTTATTTCCGCTTGCACCCGTATTAGGTGTACCACTTCGGATGGACAACATTAACTTATTATTGTTATTAATGGTAGTTATTGCACTTAGGTTTAAAGTAATTTTTCCCCAAGCCAAACTCGCCGAATCATATAATTTTGGTAAATTGGTTGTGATCCAAGTTGCCCCGCTATCGATACTGTATTTATAATTCATTCTGTGCGGCCCGCTTGCGCTGCTCGACGACATTGATTCCCACGTTAATTTTATGTTTTGAAAATTTTTTGTTGGGATGTACCAGTAAAACACCATACTATCTGTGGGGTTGCGTGTTCGCATAGCTGAGTTACTTACAGTTGCGCCAAATACAGGGCAACAAGCACCATAACCAACTCTTTGGTTGATTGAATCGCCCAATAAATTATCCCAGTAACCTGTATCGAGCGCACAGCCCGCCACTTTCACAAATCTTAAATACCCTGTTGTTACGCCTGCTTTTGTAAAATCACTATTCATTTTACCTGTACCAAAGTGGATCCCTCCTGCACCTGAAGTAGGCAGGGTGTTGTTAAAGTGCCAATAATGCAATAGTCTGAATTGTGCTTTAAATTCCATTGTGGAGAAAAGCATGCCTGCACATAAAAGTGCCAAAAGTAATTTTGTTTTCATTTTGTTGTTTTTTTATTGTTATTATTTATTTGTTGGTATTTTTTAATTGATGATTTTTTCGAAAAATATTTCGCCGTTCTTCATTTTAATTTTTAAGAAGTAATATCCTTTTTCGGCTAAAACATTTTCGGTTTTGATCTTCGCATGAGTTCCTGCCTTTTTTTCGGAAAATATTATTTTTCCATCGTACCCAAATATTTCAATTTCGCTGATCTCCTCCGGACTTTCTATTTCAAAATAATCCCGTACTGGGTTTGGGTAAATTTTTATTTTGTTTGCAATTGAAATACTTTCACTTATTCCTGTTACGGTTGATGTAGGAACGATCAGTGATTTTGCAGTTCTGTATAAGGTTGCAGGAGGATCGGAGGTTTCGCAGGAAATAAAAAACTCGTTCGCTGAAATATAAGTAATACCTTCTGTTTGCCAATCAACGATTGAATTTCCCAATTCAACTCTTCTTTTATTTCCTGAAAAGAAAAGGTCGCTCGCAAAATCGTTTAAAAACCAGAGAAAAGAATTTTTGTGTCCTGATTTATATCCTATTAATGCCACCTCTTGCGTTACCGGATTATAATCGGCCCCGGTTACAAGTCCGTTTACATTGTACGATGTGTAGGGACTTACCGTATAAGTTCCCGGCGTTTTTGAAAGTTTGTAAACCCGCGTTTGCAGATCGCCTCTATCTTTAGTAAAAATGTAAAGCGAATTTGCAATCGAAATAACCGACTCGCAATCAAAATTATGTGTACTGCTTGAAGCGAAACTTACCTGGTCGGAATACGAAAAATTAATGGCCTGGGCCGTTACAGAGATAGCCGCAAGTGTACTTGTTAATTGCGATTTATCTATTTTAAGAATCTTAAGATCTGTTCTTGTTCCGTTGTTATTTCCAAAATCTCCAACGTATATATAATTAGCATCGGCGGTAATATCTTCCCAATCAACATTTGGAAAATTGGTAATTGTAACGTTTTGCAAAAGAGCCGCGTTGCCTGTGTCCACTTTAAAAATATTGCTCGAGTTACCGCTGTCGTTATGGGTCCACATTGCCCCATTTGTAAAAACCAATCCTGAAGATTCGGTGACATTCGAGATCAGTGATCCTTTAGCTATAACACTTAAGGAAGATGTGTTGTAGGTACACGAACCGTCATTTGTAAGGGCCCCCGGGTTAAAATTATTGGCGGCTGGATCAGTACATCCTGCTTGCGAAAATGAAAATGTATTTATTGCGGCTAAAAATGTAATTGATAAAATTATTTTCATTCTTTTTCTTTTTAAGACGTTAAGAATATTTTCTTAAAAGAAATATATCCGTTTATCTCGATTTTTAAGATATAACATCCGTTTGTTTTTATTATTTCGCGAAGGTTAACTGTTGCATTTGTTTGGCCAATTTTTTTGGCAAAAATACTTCTTCCGTCGGCAGTGAGAATTTCAATCTTATTTATTACTTCACCGCTTTCAATTTTAAAAGAATCGAAAACCGGGTTTGGATACACTTTTAGTTTATCAGTTTCACTTTGCAGATCCTTCACATTAACTATTTTGCTTTTGTCCGATGACCAAATTCCGGCGGTTAAGCCATTCACTTCATTTGAAATAAAAATACGCGTAGTGCTTGTTTCTTTGTAAAATGCTATTCCTTCTGTTTGCCAAGCGTAGTTAGAGTTTCCAAGTTCAACCCTCCGTTTATTTCCCGCAAAAAAATTTTTTGAGGGAAAGTCGTTCAAATACCAAATAAATGAATTCATATTACTGCTCATATACCCGATCATAACAATTTCTTTAGATATGGGGTTGTAATCTGCCCCGGTAATTTTTCCGTTGCAATTAAAATTAAGATAAGGGCTAACCGGGTATGTTCCCGGAGTTTTTGGCAATTTGTAAACACGGGTTTTTAGATCTCCTCTATCTTTTGTAAAAATGTATAAACTATCATCAACCGAAATGATGGATTCGCAATCGTAATTTGTATTATTATTACTTGAAAAATTTGTTTGATCTGAATAAGAAAAATTGATGGCTTGCGCAGTAACAGACACTGCCGCGCCCGTGTTGCCAATGAATTGTGATTTTTTTATTTTCAAAATTCTTAGATCGGTACGAGTTCCGGTATTATTTCCAAAATCTCCAATGTACACAAATCCTGTATCAGCGGTTATATCCTCCCAATCCTGATTGCCATAGTTTGTAACTGTAATGCTTTGCAGAATAGAACCTGTGATAGTATCAATTTTATAAAACGCGTTTGGATCGCCGCCGTCGCCAAAAGTATATATATCTCCATTTATCCACTCAATGCCTGAATTAGAACCTACGCCAATTGTGTTTACTTTTAAATTAAAAAGCTGTAGGGCGGGGGTATAAGTGCAAGAGCCATCGTTTGTAACCGCTGAAGGTGAATAGTTACTGGCGGCAGGATCTTTACAGCCACTTTGCGCCCGAACACAATTGAAACAAAAAGCGATACTAAAAATGGTAAATATTTTTTTCATAAAAAATATGGGAGCGGGTTTATACCGCTCCCATTATAAATTAATGTTGATTACCTGAACCGTTACTTAAATAACAACCTATATCAGAGCCCGGACCCGTTTGATTAGCTTTGTAGTTAGGATTAGTTACAGTTGCAGCAGTAGAGTTTAAGGGCGTAAAGCTTGTTTTGCCTTTTCCGATACAAGGTGAAGAAGCTTGCAGCCTGAAATTAAAAGAACCCACAAAATTAATATCCGATAAATGCGTAATGCCTGCAATTGGCAAGGTAAACCCTGTAAACAATGGGTTATTCATTGTTGCTAAACCCGACGCGTTATAAGCTACCGCTCCATTAGCGCCATTATTGTAAACGTAATTTGTTCCGGCACCATTAAGCGGTACAATGTAAGCCGATGGTTTTGTGATATAACCTACAGGATAAAATTGATTACAAACAGTTGTCGAATCGCCATAAATATAATTATTACTGTAAAGAACGTTTATAGTATCTGCAACAGGTAAGCCGGCTGCATTAGGTTGTGGGCCAACAACGCGTAAACCGTATTTGCAATTTACAATTAAATTATTGTAAGCTTGTCCTTTTGCCCCTTCTTCAAAATTAACATCCGCGCTTCTTGCTGTCTGAACTTGTCTGTATCCGCCACAGATATAAGTATTATTGTACATAACAATATTGGTTTGCGGGCCAATCCCGCCTTTGTTGGATGCCTTTGTTCCGTTGGTAGCTGTACCTAAAAATAAATTGTAAGCCATATCCCCTATTGAACCGCTTTTTGCATTTATGCAATCTCCGCCAACGTATCCGCATTTTTCAAATGTATTACGCATAATACTGCAGCGTCCCTGGGATAAACGAATGGCGTCATCAATGCTTCCATACATCCATGAATCTTCCATAATAAAATCTCCATTCGGATTTTGAAAAGTGATGCCCTTTGATTTTGAGCCGGCTGTGCCTCCAACAAACGGCTGAGTTACTGCGAATGCCGCACCTAAAAATTCAATATGCGTCCATTTTAAAACCAATAACCTGCAAGAGGTATCGCATTGAATGCCGCACCAGCCGCCGCCGCCTGCCGTACCCCAGGCCGGATCGGTTGTTGGGCTTTGTGATTGGGCAATGGTATTTACTTTATTAACTCCGCACATTGTAAAAGAGTTTGTTTTGGTTTGAGTGCCCAAAGAAATTAAAACTCCTTTTACAACAATGGTTTTTGCCGCACCAACGCAAACCGTTACACCTTCTTGTAACAATAAGGTATCGCCAAAGTTAATTACCACATCTCCGCCAATTGAATATGTTTTCCCGCTTAACATCGTTCCTTTAATAGAACCTGTTAAAGGGCTTGCATCACTTACGGCTTGCCCGATCTGGAATGGAGGCACGGAAACAACCGTATTCTCATCATCCGTTGTTGCATCTTTCTTTTTCTTACATGATCCCAGTAACCCGACAGATAAAACTGCCATAACTCCGAGTGAAATAATTGTTTTTTTCATTTTTTTGTTTTTGGTTTATTTTTATTTTATAACTTAAATCTTATGCCTGCTAAATAACCCTGTCCGTATTGTTGCCGCTGCACCACTATATTTGCATGCGTATCTTGAATTGGCAAATAGAGAGTGCCGTCGGGCAGTGTTAAATTCGGCTGCATTATTCTTACAACCGATTGCGTATTTAAAATATTATTTATTTTTGCGAATACCGAAAATTTACTCTTGCTTCCTCTTTTGCTTAATGTTTTTTCACATGAAAAATCTAAACGAGTTGTAGGCATTTGCCAATAATCTAAATTGTATGATGATGAAACAAGAGATATCAGTTTTCCGGTGTAAACTGCGGAGATAAGAACATCCAACCCTATCTTTGGGTTTTTATAAACGAAAGCTAAATTACCAACATGATCGGCCTGCCCTTGCAGAGGCCTTGTTTGCGGAATAAGAGAATTCGTGTTTCCTGCCACGGGATCGCGGTAATACAATAATTTATCTGTTGTAATTTTTGATTTTGTGTAAGTATAATTTGCCGAAATTCCGAAGTGTTTGATAAATTTACTTATAACAAATTCAAATCCGTAATTGGTGGCCACTCCAAAATTTTGTGGTTGTAAATTTAAAGCCGTGGGA
>JANYBY010000402.1 GCA_025360565.1 Bacteroidota bacterium | reverse complement strand
TTCCTTGTTCCTTGTTCCTTATTCCGAGTTTCATGTTCTGTGTTTTGATGCAAAACATTGTTCCAGATCTCCACACGTTCATTTTCGCTGAAGCGGGAATGGTAAACGCCCACTAGTTCGCCAAATACAGCGCGCAATCTTGTAATTAATTGCGTTGTTAAAGCGATCTCCGGGATTAAATATAAAATTTCCTTATTATTTGCAAGAGCGTCTTTTATCAGATGAATATATATTTCGGTTTTGCCGCTGCCTGTAGCACCGTGGAGCAACACAGGTTTATTTGTTTTGAATTCGATTTTTATTTGAGCATAAGCTTTTTCCTGAGCTGTACTTAAAGCTTTATTAGTTGAATTACCCTTTTCGAACAACAAACGACCAATTTCAAAATCTCGCTCCGTTAAAATATTTTTTTTAACCAATCCTGCCAGCGCTGCTGCGTCAGCCTTTTTAAGCAAGTCAGGTTTCCGGATCCAATTGTCTGTTTTTGATTGATCTGTTTTAGAGAGATGCAAAAAATACAATAAGGCTTCTGCTTGCTTAAACGCCTTTTTTTCGAGCTGTGTTAAAGTTTCGTGTAATTTACTTTCTAATGTGTACTCAGCATTTAATTTGTAAAACGAAACATATTTGGGTTTATACTTATCCTTTATTTCCTCATAAACAACAATGGCATTTTTTTTGAGTAAATTATTTATGATGAGCTGAATAGATTTAATATTTAGAACCTTTGAAACACCTTCAAAGTCCATATTGGGCGTGGCATGTAGGGCATCCACCAACAAATGTTCTCGTTCCGTAAAAAAAGTATGATCTACTTCTTCTAAATTAAAATCCGAATTCAGTTGTATGTGTGAAGTACTGCTTAGTTTTAATCCTGAAGGTAAAGCAGCATTCATAACATCTCCGGGATTGGCGCAATAATAAAAAGAGATCCAATCCCAAAATTTTAATTGTGTTGGCGTAACAATGGGCGTATCATCTAAAATGCCTTCTATGTATTTTGCCGCATAACCTTGTGGTGCCTGTTCGTGAATATGATAAACAATGCCGGTATAAATTTTTGATTTTCCGAAAGGCACTAAAACTCTTTGTCCGACCTGAATGTTTTCGTTCATTTCATAAGGAACGCGATAAGTGTATTTGTTGGGGACACCTAATGGAACAATTATATCGGTGAATAAAGTTTTGCGCTGCATTAACTTATCAAGTAGGCTAAAATAATTCCGCTTATCATCATTATTACCTTTGTAATATTGTATTTGTGATGTTCGCTGGTCTCAAAAAGTATGGCGGTGGAAATATGTAGAAAAATACCGATCACCAACGCGAATGCCGCCTGGCTGTATTGGTAATAATTGTGAAGTCCGAATGTTTGCAGGGTGTAACTGAACAGATAGCCAAGCGGCGTCATTAACGAAAAGGCGATCAACAAAAATAAAATTTTTGATCGAGGAGTTTTATGTTCTTTAAGCAAAAGTACAAAAGCAATTGAAATAGGAATATTATGAAACACGAGCCCAAGAATAAGCTGGTGATTAATGGCGGCGGTATTTTGAACTGTACCATTAAGATTATAGATCGGCAAGCCTTCCAAAAAAGAGTGAAGCATTAAACCGATAATAATTCCGAATGGTAAATGGTTATTACAATCTTTACTGTGCAAATGAACGTGGCCATGTTCAATACCTGTACTGAATGTATCGATCAACAATTGCATGCAAAAACCAAGTACGATGAATAATCCCGTTAACTTTGCGTTCTGATTCGCAAATGCTTCAGGTAATAAGTGAATGATAGAAACCGAAAATAAATAAGCCGCGCTAAATGCAAGCAATAATCTTAAGCGTGTTTGGTTAATAGAAACCATCAAGGCCACCAGGCCTGAGATCAAAATAGGAGAAACGAGCGCGATTATGGCTAAGGGAGTGTTCAATTTATTTTCTAAAGATCAAAATTAATCTGTCCGAATTATTTTTATCAAATGCATTTAAAGCATAATTACCGAATGCGTTTTCCAAATTAAAACCACTGTGGGATGCAAACTTTTCTAGATCTTCTTTCTGTAATAAAGTTACGGTTTCTTCAAAGGAATACTCTGTATTTTGCTGAACAAAATTAATTTTTTTATGGATAGCGTTATTTATTATTTGTTTGCTGATGTTAAAGGTAATATCACCGCGCTGCTCAACGTAATTTGGTTTTAAAGTGTTTTTAACTTTTTCGGCGTTAAAAAAATCAATCACAAAAATGCCGTTTGGTTTTAAGGCTGCATGTACATTCTTAAAAACTTTAAAATTATCGTTGTTGTTTTCAAAATATCCAATGCTTGTAAAAATATTCAAAGCACAATCAAAATAATTTGTACGGAATAAGCGGCGCATATCGTGTACATAAAAATCGGCGTTTTCAGTTTTATTTTTTAAGGCTTCGGCAATGCTATTTTCAGATAAGTCGGTGCCTATAACATTGTATCCTTTTTTGCTGAAGGCCAGGGCGTGTCTGCCTTTGCCGCAAGCATTATCCCAAATTGTGGCGGATGATGGAAGTTTAAGAAAATTACAAAGATTGTCGATAAAAAGATCGGCTTCACTTTCATCCCTCTTATTGTAAAGTAAATGATAGTAAGGCGAATCGAACCAATCTTTAAACCAACAGGCTTTTTCCATTATGTAAAAGTAACAAATTAGCGAATAGAAAGGGCACTAATTACACTAATTTTCAAAAAGCAAATTTCACAAAAGTTTAAATAATTCTAAACACAAAAGCACCGAGTTAGCACGATCAGCAATATAATTAACATCTAAACCTCTATATAATTTTTATTCTCGCCTGCACGCCAACCTGTTAGTTTTTCAATAAAAAATAAAAATTTGTATTTTAAACTTAATTTGGCTTTTGTTTTATCGTAAATAAATTTCCAGGCTGCATTATTTACTCTTGTTTGCATTACTTTTGGATGTGTGCCTTTAAATTGTTGCAACAGGTCTATTTTGCCATAATCAAAATCGCTAACATCAGTAATATTCTTTTTCATCCATTCATCATCGTGCCACATTTTATGAAAATTCTCTTGTTTAGCTTGCTGCGACTTTGGTGGTTTAACCCACCCGTAATGATAAATGGAAGCATCAATTTTTTTGATTTTTAATTTTGAGTTATTCTCAAACCTGAATCCCTGTGCATCTTTATAGGAACGGATCTTTTTATTATTTTTAATAACGCGGATCTCATTTGCATACCATCTTCTTCCGGCCCCAATATAATTGTAGTGCCCATAAAAATGTTTGTAGGCAAATAATAAACCATCCACATGTTTATTGTCCTTATGGTCGCTAAGGGCTTTTTTAATTTTTTCCAGATCTTCTTCATGCACGCATTCATCACTCTGAATATAAAAGCACCAGTTATACTCATTCGGAATGGCATCAAACACTTTATTGGTTTCGTTTGAAAGCACTAAACCGCCTTCGCGTAAGTTATCATCCCAAACCGTATCAATTATTTTTATTTTATTGGAGGCAATAGATTCAATTAGTTTTCTTGTTTCATCATCGCTTTTGCCAACACCCACATAAAACGCATCGCAAATGGGCAGAATAGAAGTGATGGCTTCCAAAACAGGGTAATCGTACTTAATGGCGTTTCTTATTATGGTAAATCCTGCGGTGCTCATATTTTTTAAAACGGATAACCTATGCCAAAGTTAGCAACAATATTTGTCCATGGTTTTTTATCAAAGGTCCATCGGTTGGCCTCTGCATATTTTGGATCTCTTAGTGGAGTTGCAAGATCCAAACGCAACACAAAAAAGCTAAGATCCCATCGGATCCCAAAGCCACCACCTATTGCAATTTGTTTATAAAAATTATTCAAAATAAATTCACCATCGGGTTTACTATCGTCTTTTTTTAGGCGCCAGATATTACCTGCATCAACAAAAAGCGCTCCGTTAAATGTTTTGATAATATGAAAACGGTATTCTAAATTGCCTTCCAATAAAATATCGCCAATTTTATCAAAGCGCGACGAACTATTACTTGGGTCGTATCCACCCGGCCCAAGAGTACGCGCGCGCCACGCTCTAACACCGTTTGGCCCGCCACTAAAAAAACTTTGCTCGTAGGGTAATACATTTAAATTCGAAAGAGGTTTTCCTATTCCGCCCGCTATCCGGTAAACGACCCTGCTTTTTTTACGGATAGGAACATAAATACGGTAATCAAGATCTGTTCTTAAAAATTGCGCGAATGGTATACCAAGAATTAAATATCTGCCAAGGGAATCGGTAGGATAGTTGGCGCTTTTAAAATATTGACGTAAAATATTTCCGGATGACTGTATATTTACTCTTAAATAACTTACCGCTTTTTTACTGGTGTTAGAGTTTTCTTTAGACATGTACGTAAATCCATACTTACTTAAAGTGGTAATGTGATCCTGAAAAGAATTTGCAAGAAAAGCATCGTTAAGCGCAGCTAAGCTTTTTTTGAAGGTATCGGTAAGATGTGCTCTCACCAAATATACCTCAATAGGAATTAAATCGTGCTTTAATCTGTTTTTACTGGTTCTAAAACTAAAACCATAATTAACTGAAGTAATTACTCTGCTGTAAATGGGCCGCGCTTGATAATTAAGAGAAGTTTTTACAAACGTGTGAGGGGACATTTCTTTTTTAAATGGCAGCAATGAGAAAGGGAAGAATGCGCGGGGTACCGAAAATGTAGCTTCGGGGCCAAACTGTATTGTATTAAATGTTTTTTGGAGCGTGTTAAGCGAGGCGCTCTGGTCGGATTTAAATTGCTGCTGCGCGATGAATGCCCCTTGAAATTTTAATTCAACCAGCTCGCCGCCTCGAAAAAAATTTTTGTTTTGATATACAATACTTCCGTCAACACCAAGATTACCTGCTGTATTAATGCCTTCGGTTTCGGCTGTTACAGATTGTTTAATGAGGGGGTTACAAATTATATAACAATCTAATTTATTACTGTAATTAGTGCTTTTAAAGAATTTAATACTAACGCTCTTAAAAACGCCCAAACCCAAAAGGGCTTTGTAGGTTATTTCGGCCGTGTCCTTTCTGAAAAGTTGGTTGTTGTATATGTCAATGTTGGAGATCAAAACACTTGTTCTGTATAACATCGGCTGATTCAATAAAAAAATACAATCGCTTTTTTTAACCCGTAAAGTATCTTTGAACGGAGCTTTAGTTACGTCACCAATTACTTGTTCAGTTATTACATAAACGTGTTCTATTTTATATTTTGTGTGGTTAACATTCACGAGCGAGTCGTCGGTTGAGCTGTACGACCTTGTAAATTTTTTGAGATGTACATTGGCCGTAATGGTTTTTGTAACGCAATTGGAGTCAATGTCAAAATCAATATAGGCGCTTTCAAAATAATAATATCCGTTATTTAAAGCTTTTGCTTTTATTCGGTCGCGTTCGGCAATAAATATATCTTTATCGTAAACCATGCCTCTTTTTATTAAAGAGTTTACAGTATCTTTTAAAATTAGGTCGCCTAATTTTTCATCATCCATTTTATAAGTTAACCTGTTTATGCTATAAGATGATCTTGGTTTTAGAATGTATTTAACGGTGGCCAGTTTGGCTTTCCTTTTTTTGGTTTTCCCATTTCTTTTTTTCCTTCCTAAAATAATGGTATCTGTTACAGTGTTATTAAAAAAGCCTTTCGAAAATAAATATTTACTTAATTGAAGCCTTGTTTGTTCTGTAAGCGAAGAATCTAAAATAACGGGCGCTTCGCCAATATCCCGTAAGCTTTCTAAAAAGATCTGACTGTCTTTATCTTTTAATTTGGGTGTTTTAGGTTTTTTGCCTTTTTTGGCCCTTTCAGCGTTTAGTATTTCGTAACGCGCAATTTTATCGGCATTTTTTTTATCGTACTTTAAATTTCGTTTTTCTTTTTTTCGTGAGATCTTTTGTTCGCTAAACAAATTATACCACCAAACATAAAAATGAATCGCTCTGAATAATTTTCGATTTGGTTTTTGACGGATGAATGCTTCCAAATTCTCTTTTGAGAGTTTTGTTTCTTTAATATTTAAGATCTCAGTCTTATCAACCAAAAATTGATGAGGCTCTAAATGTTTTGAAACATTGCAAGAAGTCAACATAAAAAAGAGACACACTAAAAAATTTGCGGCCGTTTTAATAATTAACTTGCTATTTTTTGGTAAAAAATTCAAAAAGTACTCAATAAATTGTACTAATTTAGTCAAAGTATTCATGATAAGTAAAAACCAAATTAAGCAAATACAAACATTACATCTTAAAAAGAACAGAGATGCGGAGAGGCTTTTTTTGGCGGAAGGAATTAAAACTGTTACAGAATTGCTCCTTCATCGTACGGAGATGATAAAAGCGCTGTTTGCTACACCGGCTTTTATAGATGAAAATGCCGGACTTATTGCAAAAAATAATATCGAAGCTACCTCTATCTCGGAGATTGAATTAAAAAAAATAAGCGTGCAAACCACGCCCAACAGTGCACTTGCCATTTGTAGTTTTTTTAAAGAGCAGGAACTTGCGTATAATTTTGATTTGAAATATTCATTTTATCTGGATGATATTCGCGATCCGGGTAATTTTGGCACCATTATTCGCCTGGCCGATTGGTATGGCATCTCAACTATTTTTTGTTCAAACAGCACCTGCGATCTATACAACCCAAAAGTTATTCAGGCCACCATGGGCGCTTTTTTACGCGTTAAAATTATTTATTTACCCTTACCCGATGTGATTAAAAATTACAAAATTAAAACTGTTTATGGCGCTGTTTTAAACGGAAAGAATATTTACAAAGAAAAATTAAACAACGGCTTAATTGTAATTGGCAACGAGGCCAACGGAATAAATGAAGAAAATTTGAAGCTGATCACCCAGTCACTCACCATTCCATCACATCAAGCATCGGGAACAGAATCGCTGAATGCCGCCATGGCCACAGCTATCATCACTTCTGAATTTTTCAGACAAACTCGGATGTAAAAGGAGGCAGGAAGCAAGAGACAAGATCAAAAGAGAATCAAGACGAGAGACAAACAAGAAACACCAAACTCGGAACAAGAAACTATTTATTCAACACAATGCCTTTGTAACGCAGTTTATGTGGACTTTTTTTATCGTTGCTGTGCACCAGTACAACTCTATCTTGCCGGTCGTAAACAGTTTTGGTATCAAAAATTACAGTTACTATTGTATTTTGCCCGGGCAAAACGGGTTTTTTATCGTACTCAACACTTGTGCACGAACAGCTTACCTCAATGTTATTAATGATCAAAGGCTCAGTACCTGCGTTCTGTATTTCATAATTCAGCTTTACAACTTCTCCTTTTTTTACGAAGCCAAAACTTTTTTTGGAATCTTTTATTTCCAGCTTTACTTGTGCAGATCCGCCGATTACAGATCCAAAAAGCAAAATGGTTAAAATTATTTTTTTAAGATCCATCGAGGTTAAATTACAAATTTTTGCGGAGAGGGCATAAAAAAATCCCCTCGGTTAAGAGGAGATTTTTTTATAAAATTTTTAAACCAATTAATTTCCTTCAACTACGGGCTTTGCTTTTATCTCGCCTTTAATACGTACTTTTTTGGTAGCGTATTTGCCATTTGAGCTAATAGTTACATTTTTTTCAAAACGGCCTTCACGCTTAGTATCGTATTTAATTCTTATAACACCGCTTTTGCCGGGTAAAATAGGCTCTTGAGGCCAGCCCGGTTTACCATCAATAGTTGTAGCAGTACAACCGCACTCGCCAACAACCGAAGAAATGGTTAAAGGGCTTTTACCAACATTTGTAAATTTAAATTCACGAATACCGTTCGCATCCCATTCAATTGTACCAAAATCTATCACTTCGCTTTCAAACTTCATATCAGCAGCATTCGGATCAGGATTTGGGATCACAGAATCCTGCGCATTTAAGCCGAAGCCTAAACCAAACAGAACAACTATTAAAGAGAGTAACTTTTTCATGTTTTTAGTTTTTATTATAGATCATTCCTGCAAATAAAATGCCAAAGAAATAATAAGGTTAAAAATTAACCTTTTTTCTCAACAGGCGCTCCTTTTGGAGTTTCGTTTACCGGAAATGCTACTTCCACAGGCTTAACTTCAACAGTACCTTTAATAGTTAATTGCTGAGTACCGCTTTTTGCGTTTGAGTTAACGGTTACCATTTTAGTAAAACCGCCCGGACGCTGTGTATCGTATTTTACTTTTATAACACCCGATTTACCCGGTAAAATTGGTTCTTTAGGGCATTGTGGCACTGTACAGCCGCAGCTCCCTAAACAATTAGTAATAACCAATGGCTCTTTACCGTTATTAATGAATTTAAACTCACATTCTCCATTTCCACCTTGCTGAACATTGCCATAATCATGCACTATTTTGTCAAGCTTAATATCGGCTAAACTGGCAGGGGCAGTGGTTTCTGTTGGAGTGGCGGTTCCGTGGTTATGCCCGTCTCCGGCACCATGTCCGTCTTGAGCAAAAGTTAAAGCAGATAAGCCTGCAACCATTCCTAAAGTTAAAATTAATTTTTTCATAATTGTATTTTTTATTGTTGTTACTAATATCGTGCCATAAAGATAGAACATACATGCGTTTGTTTGCGTATTTTTGCGAAATTTAACAAAATATTTTAAAATAGTTTAACATGGAAATAGCCAAAACCTATAATCCACAAGAGGCCGAAGACAAATGGTATCCTTATTGGTTGCAAAAAAAATTCTTTAGATCGGTACCTGATAAGCGTACACCATATACAATTGTTATTCCGCCACCAAACGTTACCGGTGTGCTGCATATGGGCCACATGTTAAACAATACCATACAGGATGTTTTAATTCGCCGTGCGCGTATGTTAGGCTATAATGCTTGCTGGGTGCCGGGTACCGACCATGCAAGTATTGCAACTGAAGCAAAAGTAGTAGCCCTCTTAAAAGAAAAAGGCATCAGTAAAAAAGACCTAAGCCGCGATGAGTTTTTAAAACACGCCTGGGACTGGAAAGAAAAATACGGTGGCATTATTTTAGAACAACTAAAAAAATTAGGTGCCAGTTGCGATTGGGATCGGACCCGTTTTACCATGGAAGAAGGCCTGAGCGAGGCCGTAATTGATGTTTTTATTGATCTGTACAAAAAAGGGCAAATTTACCGCGGTGTACGTATGGTAAATTGGGATCCTGTAGGATTAACCGCTGTGAGCGATGAGGAAGTAATTCATAAAGAAAGCAGCAGTAAACTGGTTTTTGTTAAATATAAAATAAAAGGAAGCGATAAATTTATTACAGTTGCAACCACGCGTCCCGAAACAATAATGGGCGATACCGCTGTGTGTGTACATCCTAATGACGAACGATACAAACATTTAAAAGGAGCGACAATAATTGTTCCTATAGTTAACCGCGAGGTGCCGTTAATTTTTGATGATTATATTGATCTTGAATTTGGAACGGGAGCATTAAAAGTTACCCCGGCGCATGATATAAACGATTTTAATTTAGGACAAAAACATAAGTTACCGGTAATTGATGCTTTGAACGCAAACGGCACCATTAGCGAGGCCGCGGGTGCTTATGTGGGAATGGATAGATTTGCCTGCCGTAAACAAATTATAAAAGATTTGCAGGAACAGGGTTTGGTTGAAAAAGTTGAAGAAATAAAAAATAAAGTTGGCCACAGCGAACGAACCGATGCTGTGATTGAACCAAAATTATCTATGCAATGGTTTTTAAAAATGGCCGATGTAAGTAAGCCGGCTTTGGACGCGGTAATGAGCGGCGACGTAAAATTAATTCCCGAAAAATTTGTAAACACCTATAAACATTGGATGGAAAATGTACACGATTGGTGCATCAGCCGTCAGTTGTGGTGGGGACAACAAATTCCGGCGTGGTATGATAACAAAGGAAATACGGCGGTGGCTAAAACGAAAGAAGAAGCTTTTCAGAAATTAAAAATTGAGAATTTAGAATTAAAAATTGGTGATATAAAACAAGACGAAGATGTTCTTGATACTTGGTTCTCTTCCTGGCTGTGGCCTTTAACGGTTTTTGATCCGAAGGTGATTCAAAATGGTTGGGATAAAGCAAATGCCGATCTAAAATATTATTATCCAACTAACGACCTTGTAACCGCGCCCGAAATTTTATTTTTTTGGGTGGCACGCATGATCATTGCAGGAAAGGAATACACAGGGCAAAAACCATTTACTAATGTTTATTTAACCGGAATTGTTCGCGATAAATTGGGAAGAAAAATGAGCAAGAGTTTGGGTAATAGTCCCGAGCCTTTAGAACTTATTTCAAAATATGGTGCAGATGGGGTTAGGGTTGGAATGTTATTGTGTTCGCCTGCAGGAAATGATCTGATGTTTGATGAATCGCATTGCGAACAAGGCAGAAATTTTTGGAATAAAGTTTGGAATGCGTTTAGATTAATTAAAGGCTTTGACCTCTCCCCAGCCTTTTCCAAAGGAGAGGGGGTAGAACAACCGCCATCTTCAAAAGCAGCAATAATTTGGTTCGAAAATAAATTATCTGAGCAGCTTGAAATTATAAACGATCATTACAGTAAATACCGCATGAGCGATGCCTTAATGGCAACGTATAAATTGGTGTGGGATGATTTTTGCGCCTGGTATTTGGAAGTGATCAAGCCTGAATTTATTGATGGGAAAGCACAACCGATCGATAAAGCAACGTACGATGCAACTATAAACTTTTTAGAAAGTTTATTAAAGATCATGCATCCGTGGATGCCTTTTATTACCGAAGAGATCTGGCATTTAATAAAAGAAAGAAAAGAAATGGATTGCTGCATTGTGGCAAAATGGCCTGAAGCAGGAAAAGTAAATCAAAATATAATCGCAAATTTTGAAATTGCACAGGGTATTATTATGCAAGTTCGAAATTTTAGAAATACAAAAGGATTATCTCCTAAAGAAAAAGTTGAACTAACATTTAAAGGACAGGAATCTGAATCTGACCTTTTGTTTAAGGACTCCATTCTCAAATTGGCTAACCTATCAAATTATTCTGCAAATCCTGAATTAAATAAAAATGGATACTCTTTTAGTGTAAAAACATTGGATTATATAATAACTTCTAATGTTGAAACGAACACTGCTGAAGAAAAAATCCGATTAAAAAAAGAACTGGAATACAATCAGGGTTTTTTAAAGTCGGTGCAAATAAAATTGGCCAACGAAAAATTTGT